>JAHBUR010000001.1 GCA_019637975.1 Bacteroidota bacterium
ACCGTCTGCTCTCCGAACTCAAGGTACGACACCTTGCCAACGTGTTCATTATTGCCAGCGTGTTCGTAGTGTTGGGGACGACGTTGTACCCTTTTGATTTCACGCTTGATGAATTCAAGGAACGGCTCGATCATTTTCTCAACCAGGATTACAGGCATGTTCGCGGCCACCGGAACGATATCATCACCAACATCATTCTCTTCCTTCCTATCGGTTTCAGTTTCAGTATTCTCTCAACGCGGATGAAGTTCAGCTTCCTTCGGGGATTGTTCGGAGTGACGGTTGCGGGGGGATTGTTGTCCCTCACCGTTGAGTTGTTGCAACTGTTTCTTCCGTTTCGTTTCTCGTCGATACTGGATATCATGGCTAATGCTGCGGGATCTGCATTCGGCTACACAGGCTATGTGATCATTTCACGGACTGTTTACCGGACGTTGACTTCAGCTATCGAGAGAATAAACAAAGGACACAAAGTCGGGTGGTTGGCGGCAATGTACCTGCTGTATGTTCTCTGTTTGCTTCTCGGATCATGGCCGTTGCAGGTTTCGTCTTTCGTGGCCGAGTTCAACCTTGCATACCCGTTGCTTGTCGGTAATGAACCCGGTGGCTCGTGTCCGTGGAATGGCTCCATTAACGAGTTGGTAGTTGCGAACTACCCCTTCTCTCTTCAAGGTGTGGAGGAATATCTGGCCGGACGCGAGTTGAACGCCAATGATCGGAAGGATATTGTTGCTCATTACACCTTCGAGGGCGCCGGTCCGTATCACGACAAACTGAATCTCAATCCGCCCCTGGAGTGGCACGGCAAAGTCTCCGAGGCCCCTGATTCTGAGGAACACGCCCGAATTATGCCCGACAGATGGCTGCAGACGAACGAAGCCGCATCTTCGCTTTCCTATGCAATCATGCGGACGCTCCGCTACACTGTATGCTTTACGGTTTCGAGCAAGGATGCGAAGCATCAACATATTGCGCGCATGATTGCTGTCGCCTCCGATCCGTACCGCCAGAATTTTTCCATCGTGCAGATTCGCGACGATCTCGGCATCCGCTTCCGTTCCATGACTACGGGCATCAACGGCACGAATCCTCAATTCATGATCAACGGCCTATTTGCAGATACCATAACGCATCGGATTGTTGTTTCCGTCAGCCCGGCCCAGGTTCGCGTGTTCGTGGACAGTATTGAGAATGCCTACGCAATCGAACTCGGTCCCGGTTTTGCAATGCTCAACAAGTTCTTTCCGAACAACGGCAAGCTCTCCATCACCTCACCGATGAAGAATTTCCACCGGGTACTGTTTGCCGTCGTGGTGTTTGTTCCCCTTGGCTACTTGCTTGCGTTACTCGTGAGCGAGATACAACGTGGGGTCATCCTCCGGGTTCTTGTTGCTTGCGCCGGCATTGCCGTACCGCCGTACGTGCTTGAGCGGATGTTGTGTTATATGGTGGGAAGGGAGATCAGTTGGGCGAATCTCGCGATCGGATTTGCGTTGATGTTCGGGACTCTCCTCGTTACACTCAGCTCAAAACTCTACAGAATGAAATCGGCTGCCAGCATCAAAGAATCCCGATGACACCGCTCCTGAACGCTTGTCCCGTATGCGGAATGAAGAGCATCGAAATGTTCTTCGAAATGCAGACCATTCCCGTCCAATGCAACGTTTTGCACCATTCACGCGAATCTGCAACAGGCATCCGCAAGGGCAATCTGCAACTCGGGTTTTGTAGAGTGTGCGGACACATCTACAACTATACTTTTGATCACACTCTCATTGCCTACACTCAGGCGTACGAAAATTCCCTTCACTTCTCTCCCCGCTTTCAACGCTTTGCGGAAGAGTTGGCAAACGATCTCATCGACAGATACAATTTGCACAACAAAACCGTCATCGAAATCGGGTGTGGAAAGGGAGATTTTTTGAGAATGATGTGTGAGATTGGCGGCAACCAAGGCATCGGATTTGACGAGAGTTTTCAGCCGGATTTGTTGGAAGAAAATACTGGACGTTTTGCCGTCATCAGGGACTTTTACTCCGAGAAGTACTCCTGCTACAAACCGGATTTTGTCTGCTGCCGTCACGTTCTTGAACACATTTCTTTTCCGGCGGAGTTTCTGAAGAACATTCGGGAGCTCATACCGCCCGAATGCCCGCTTTACTTTGAAGTCCCGAACATGCTCTCGACGCTGCACGATCTTGCCATCTGGGATCTGATCTACGAACATTGTTCGTACTTCACACCGCAATCGCTGGAATACCTCTTCACATCAAGCGGTTTCGAAGTACTGAGGGTGGAAGAAAAATACAACCGGCAATTTCTCGGCATCGAGGCCAGGCCCGCAACGCAGCTCGCCCGATTCACACAAATGAACGACACCAGCATGGCGAATCTCTTTCATCTCATTAGTTCTTTCTCCGACAACTACAACAAGAGAATCGCAGAATGGCTAAGGCGTTGGGCAGATTGGAAGCACAAGCGCATCGTCGTGTGGGGCAGCGGTTCCAAAGGAGTTACATTTCTCAACGTTCTGCGTCCCAACGTTGAATATGTTGTGGATGTGAATCCGCGCAAGCAGGGAATGTTCACAGCCGGAACGGGCCAGTGCATCGTCGCGCCGGAGTTCCTGGTTGACTACAAGCCCGACGTTATCATCGTCATGAATCCGATTTACGAAGAGGAAATTCGCGGCAAACTGCTGCAGATGGGACTGGTCGCAACTACTGCGGTTGCCTGAATCCTGGGTTTGTTATCTACTAAAAGGACGAAGCACATGAACGACACGATCGTTTTGGCGGCATTTTATCTTTATCATTTAGAAAATGAACCGGCGTATCGTCATCATCAGCAAACCCGGGAACGTTGAGGGGATATGGAAGATGGCGACGGCATCGATCGACAAACTGACTTGATAATCTTCACGGAAGTATGAAGAGTTTATTCAGCAACTCAACAACACGCTTGCGCTTCGATCGCAACGAACTCTCCGGGAGCTTCGGCGATATCGGAACAGACGTTCCGCTCATCGCGGGAATGATCATCGCCTGCGGACTTGATACAGCGAGCACGCTGGTGATGTTCGGGCTTATGCAGATCGCGACAGGCCTTCTCTACGGACTGCCGATGCCCGTGCAACCGCTGAAAGCAATGGCAGTGTTGATGATCGCCCAGAAATTGGATGGCAGCATACTGTACGGCGGCGGACTTGCCATCGGTGTTCTGATGATGGTTTTGACCGTGACCGGCCTTCTGGAATGGCTGGCAAAGTTGATTCCCAAAACCGTTGTTCGAGGCATTCAATTCGGCCTCGGCCTGTCACTCGCTTCGCTTGCCCTCAAGAACTACATTGTTGCAGATGCCACAGCGGGCTACGTTCTGGCGGCAATCAGCTTCATCATCGCCCTTTTTTTGATGGGGAATAGAAAATATCCTGCCGCCTTGTTCATCATTGTGACGGGCTTCGCGTACGCGTTCTTCTTCACAATCGACTTCACGACAATTGCCGGAGGCATCGGGCTCGCGTTGCCGGGAATTCACACCCCGGCAATGAATGACATTCTTCAAGGACTTCTGTTGCTTGCGCTTCCACAGCTTCCGCTCTCACTCTCGAATTCCGTCATCGCAACGCGTCAAACAGTATCCGATTTTTTCCCCGAAAGCCCGTTGACCATCAAAAAGATCGGACTCACGTATTCGATCATGAATCTCGTTCTCCCCTTTTTCAACGGCATCCCGAACTGTCACGGAGCCGGCGGATTGGCTGGCCACTATACATTCGGAGCAAGAACAGGCGGCTCGGTGATCATCTACGGCTCGCTGTATCTGGTTCTCGGACTTTTTTTCAGCGATAGCTTCACGGAAGTGTTGAAAGCTTTTCCGTTACCAATTCTTGGTGTAATTCTTCTGTTTGAAAGTCTGTCATTGATGGTATTGATGAAGGATATCACGGCCTCGAAATCCGATCTCTTCATTTGCCTGCTCGTTGCACTCATGGCCTTCGGCCTGCCCCACGGATATGTGATCGGGCTTGTCGTGGGGACGGTTGTGTGGTATATGATGCGGAAAGGAATTCTTCGGAAGGAGTGACAGCCGTTTGTGTAGAAGGCAAATTGTTTTCGAATTCGAAAATGGGTAGAGTATTCAGGAGCATACTATTTTTCGGACCTCAATCCCGATGCATCTCATCTCCTTCAACAATTCAACCGACCATCACCGCGATCAGATGGCGTCGCTTCTTGTTGATGCGTTTGCCCGGTTTGAGTCGGGCTGGAAGAACGCCGACTCGGCGCAGGCGGAGGTCGGGACATTCAACGCGAAGGATCGTCTCGCCTGGCTTGCCCTTGAAGGCGATACTCTCGTCGGATGGATCGGGGCGATTGTCTGTTCGAAGCATTTGTGGGAATTACATCCGCTTGCGGTTCATTCCGATCATCAGCGGAAAGGAATCGGCAAGGCACTTGTCCAGCGACTTGAGTTCGAAGCACGGCAGCGGGGTGTTTCCACAATCATGCTCGGCACGGATGACGATTTCGGCGGCACGTCGCTGTACGGCAAAAACCTCTATCCCGATGTGATCGGGCATCTGAACACGATCCAATCCGTGAACAATCATCCGTTTGAATTTTATCGTGCCCTCGGCTACTCGATCATCGGCATTATTCCCGACGCCACCGGGCCGGGCCGCCACGACATATTAATGGCCAAGAGAGTCTCATAGAAGAAACAGGAATCGGAGATGTTGTGTATGAAGTTGATCACTATTGCAGTTCTGATCTGTTCATTCCCTGAAGCAGGAAGCGCCCAAGAAATATCCGCATCGACTGAACGGCCGTGGAGCGTGAAGCAACTCGTTGAACATCACCTCTCAACCAAAAAGAACGTCGCCGTTCGGGATGTGTACAAGATGCTGTATCACGCACATTTCGGAGTCGAGCATCTTCTCACGGATACGGCAGGCATTCGTTCGTACCTGCTGCGGGAATTGGGATCGATGTCGGCTACGCCGGAGAACGAGCCGCTTGCGGAACGCATCTCGACCACCAACACAATGGTTCGTATCAATCTCCGCCCCTTCACAGCACGGAACCTTGACCCGGAGCTGCTCGTAAAGGCAATGTTCGCATCAGCGGCTGAAACGACACCCGATACATTCCAGTTTCGTCGGGAGTGGAACATGTATGTTGACCTTGTGCGGTACGGCTTTCTGGATTTTCCGATGAACGAGGTACATGAAGTCAGCCGCCTGATTGAGGAAAAGGGCATCGTTCCCGTTCATCATAGCGAAGCATACCGGGAGGCAAATCATCCGGCCTACAGGGTTGTACAACGCAGGGTGTTTGAGCGTCTGTTCGGCGATTAACCGGCTCGCTGCAATGATGTTGTTGCATCTCTCTTTCCGCCTCTGTAATTTTAACCATGAAACGGTTCTTGACATCCGTTCTCCTCTTCTCATCAACAGGCCTGTTGGCGGGCAGCAAGATTGACGCCCGTCTTGCAGAAGTTCTTCGATTTCTTCCACCCGACGAAACGACTGTCGCGTGGATCTTTTTCACGGACAAGGGTTCGCAGGAAATCTACAAATCCGCTGTACCCCGGTCGGTTGTTTCTCCCCGGTCTTTTTTGAGAAGATTGAAGGCCCGCCCGACGGAAACGGCGGTTGACTATACAGATCTCCCGGTCGAACAGCGTTATATTGAACAGCTTGCCGCTCATGGTATTTCGATCCGTCAGACATCGAAGTGGTTCAACGGCGCAAGCGTACGTGGGACGAAAGAACAGCTTGCACAGATTGAAGCTCTTCCGTTCGTCCGAAGCATTGAATTGCTTTCACGGTTCAGGAGAGATCGCATTGAAGAACAGCAGGAAATACCAACCCTGCTGTCATCCCAACCATCGACTTCCGGTTTGGCAACGAATTTTGATTACGGATTGTCGTTCGGCCAGTTGAATCAGATCAACGTACCGGCCGTTCACACCATGGGCAATTACGGGCAGGGAGTTATCATTGGATCGTTTGACAACGGGTTCCGTCTGCTCAATCACGAGGCATTCGACACGCTGCGGACACGCATCGTTGCCACGTATGATTTTGTTGACAAGAAGATCAGCGTTGTGCCGAACAATCCCGATCCCTCATTCGGTGCACATGGCATTGTCACGCTTTCGGCGCTTGCCGGCTTCAAGCCGGGCGAGTTGATTGGGCCGGCGTTCGGCGCAAGCTTCATTCTCGCACGAACGGAAAACGACAGCAGCGAAACACCGATCGAAGAAGACTATTGGGTCGCGGCTATCGAGTGGGCGGACAGCATCGGAGTAGATGTTACATCAACTTCGCTCGGATATCTCACCTACGATCCGCCCTATACAAGCTGGACGTGGGAAGATATGGATGGCAACACCACGGTAATTACCCGCGCGGCCGACATGGCGGTGAGCAAGGGCATCGTGGTGTGCAATTCGGCGGGCAACAACGGCTTTAACGCGGCACGCAACACGCTAAACGCCCCGGCTGATGGCGATAGTGTTCTCTCAATCGGAGCGGTAAATGCCGACGGCAACCGGGCCAGCTTCAGTTCCATGGGCCCGACAACCAGCACTCCCCCACGCATCAAGCCCGATGTGATGGCTCAAGGTTCGTCGGTGCGTTGCGCCAGGCCGACTGATCCGACACAATACACGTACTCCGGCGGAACATCCCTCTCTTGCCCGCTTGCCGCAGGCGTCGCCGCCCTGCTGATTCACGCGAAACCGACAGCAGGCCCGCTCGAAATTATGAACGCACTGAAGGAAACTGCCAGCAACGCAAGCTCTCCGAACAATCAAATGGGGTGGGGAATCTTGAATGCCCACCACGCGATCACAAGTGTCCGTGGATCCGGCACCGCGCCCGGTACGTTTGTGTTGTACCCGAACTATCCTAATCCGTTCAATTCGGGAACAACAATCCGTTACGATATCGGAGAATCGAGCCACGTAACGTTGACTGTCTACAACCTTCTCGGGCAGCAAGTCAGAACCCTGTTCAGCAATCCTGAGACACAAGGTGTGAAGACTGCATTTTGGGATGGAGCAACCAACAGCGGCATTTCCGCGGCAACCGGAACATACTTTTACAGGCTCGTGGTAATTACATCGTCGGGTACATCCTACGCTGAAACACGTAACCTGACGTTACTCAGATGATTTTTTCAGCACTTCAGGGAATCAGCTTCCTTGATTCTCAATAATAGCTTGAGTATACTCAACGCATTCAAACCATCTCATCCATAAAAATAAGGAAAGGAGCAATGATGAAGATTGCTCGCCTATTGGCATCACTTGTTAGTGTCGTGATGTTCTCACTACCCGGGTTTGCGGCAGACAAGACGGGCCCGAAACTTACCGCGGCGTTCACCGCCTTGAACGACAACGATCAGATTCTCGCGTGGGTGTTTTTTACCGATAAAGGATCGAGGGAACATCTCCGCTCAGCAGTGCCGCTCGATGTCGTGTCGCCCCGTTCAATTCAGCGTCGGTTGAAAGTCAGGGCTGCGAACAATGTTGTGGATTACACAGATCTTCCCGTTGAGCAGCAGTACGTTGAACAGATTGCGCAGCAGGTAGTACTGGTCCGGCAACAATCAAAGTGGTTCAATGCCGTAAGTGTGCTTGCAACCAAAGCCCAGCTTCGAAACATTGAATCTCTCCCCTTCGTGAGCAGCCTCGAATTGCTGTACCGGGCAAAAACCAACCGTGAACTCGAACAAGAGATTCCGGATACCGACTCGCCGGAGGGTCATGGTGGTGGTGGCGGAAACCAGATTTACAGTTTCAACTACGGGACATCGCTCAACCAGAATCAACAAATTAACGTCCCGGCTTTGCATGACATTGGGAATTTTGCCCAAGACGTGATCGTCGGGGTGTTTGATAACGGATTCCGGTTGCTCACGCATCAGGCGTTCGACACGCTACGCCCGCGTATTATCGGAACATATGACTATGTCGATAAGAAAGTGAGCGTTGTCCCCAACAATCCAAGCTCGAGCTTCGGCTCGCACGGAGTCAACACGCTTTCTACGATAGGCGGATTCAGAGAGGGGCAACTTATTGGCCCGGCGTTCGGGGCAACGTTTATTCTTGCCAGAACAGAGAATGACAGCAGCGAGACTCCGTTTGAAGAGGACAACTGGGCCGCGGCAATTGAATGGGCGGATAGTCTCGGCGTTGAGGTGACCAGCACGTCGCTCGGCTACAATACATACGATCCGCCCTACCCGAGTTGGACATGGCAGGATATGAACGGTAACACCACCGTTATCACCCGCGCGGCAGATATGGCAGTCAGCAAGGGCATCGTCGTGTTGAACTCAGCCGGAAATTCCGGAAGCTCAAGCGTCAACACTCTTGGTGCACCCGCCGATGGTGACAGCGTTCTGGCAATCGGGGCAGTGACATCGAGCGGAACCAGGTCGAGTTTCAGTTCGGTCGGGCCGACGACGAGCGTTCCGCCGCGTATCAAGCCGGATGTGATGGCTCAAGGTTCGAGTGTAAGAGTAGCAAGCGCAACAAATGCGACGGGGTATGGAAGCTCATCAGGAACATCCTTCTCCTGCCCGCTCGCGGCCGGTGTTGCGGCTCTAATTGTGAAGGCCCGCCCGAACGCCACGCCTGTGCAAATCGGCGATGCAATGCGTTCGACGGCAAGCAACGCTTCATCCCCCAACAATCTGATGGGTTGGGGAATTATCAATGCGGTTGCTGCTATCAATGCCCTGCCCCTGACAAGTGTCGACAACCGGGAAACTCAACCGGATGGTTTCATGCTCGAACAGAATTACCCGAATCCGTTCAACCCGGCAACAACAATCCGGTTTACACTTCCTGCAAACGGATTGGCAACACTGAAAGTGTTTGATGTATTGGGACGTGAAGTTGCCACACTTCTGAACAATGATATGCAGGCAGGCACTCACCAGCTGACACTCGATGCGAGCAATTTTTCCTCCGGCACATACTTCTACAAACTACAGTCCGGCAGCAACGTTGCTGTCAAGAAACTGATGGTCGTAAAATAATCTTCTGACGAGGTGTCCCGTTTTCGGGCGGGACACCCTTCTTCTAACCAATTCTACTGCTATTTCTCATACACATCTTCTTTCGCCCCGACGTTCATTCATGGAGGATACCATGCGTACGTATTCCTTTGCTTTGACAATTCTTCTGGTTTTCGTTTGTCTGTCTGCAAACAGTCAAACAACCTTTACAGATGTGACTGCAACTGCGGGAACCGGCTTGGGGGACGGTACTGCACGCGGATTCAGTTGGGTGGATTTTGACAATGACGGCTTGCTCGATTTGTTCATTCCAACAGCGGGAAATGTTCCCAACAAAGTTTATAAAAACAACGGCGACGGGACGTTTTCGGAAATCGCTGCCGCTCTCGGTCTGAACGATATGGCGAATACAATCACCTGCTCGTGGGCTGATTTTGATAATGACGGCGACCTTGATCTCATCACAACAGCTACGGCGGCAGCGACCGTGTTGTGGCGAAACAACTTCTTCCCTGGCGGCGACACTTCATTCACCAACATCACGGCAAGTTCGGGCATTGCAATGAGCGGAGCACAAATGCCTGCATGGGCCGATTACAATTTGGATGGATTTCTTGATGTGTATTCTCCTATTTCAAACTCCTCTGTCTCATCGGATGCGTTGTATCGGAACAACGGCGACGCCACGTTCACGAATATGGCCGACAGTGCAGGAGTAAATCACCAGGTTTCCGGAATCCTCGAACAGGCGGTTCATTGGGGTGACTTCAACAAGGATGGCTACGCTGATTTATTTATCGGGAATTTGCAGACTGGCGGACCCAGCTTCTTCCATCGCAACAATGGCGACGGCACATTCACAGAGATCGCTGCTTCACTCGGATTTCAGGGTGCGGCACGCGGCTCACAGTGGGTTGATTACAATAATGACGGCTTGTGGGACTACTCGGTTGCAGGATACGCGGGAGGAACGAATGCCGTTCCGGTCAAGCTCTACCGCAACAACGGCGACGGGACTTTCACTGACGCGGCAGCCCAGGCAGGGATCACGGATGCCGTTATTTCTTGGGGAGTGACGTGGGCGGATTTCGATAATGACGGATATGAGGATTTCTTTGTTACCGTGTCAGGACAAAGTACTTCGTGCCTGCTCTATAAGAATAACGGAGACGGCACGTTTACGAATGTTACATCGCAGGCCGGACTTCCCGCCTTCGCTCAACTCAGCGCAGCATGGGGCGATTATGATAATGATGGGGATATGGATCTGTACACATCGGGCGCTGCCTCGGCGGGCAACCATCTCTTCAGAAACAACTCCGACACGACAAACAAATGGCTGAAGGTGAATCTGGCAGGCTCGACTGCCAATCGGTTTGGTGTCGGTGCCCAAATTGAAGTGTACGCAGGCTCGCTTCGCATGATGCGTGAAGTAAACACGGCAATCGGATACCGTTCACAGAATATGCTGACTGCTCACTTCGGACTTGCCGGCAACACGCTTGTGGATTCCGTTGTTGTACGTTGGCCGAACCAGCAGCAAACCAGAACTGTTCAGAGGAATGTTCATGCCAATCAAGTTCTTACGCTGACAGAAATCCCCAGCCAGCATGTTGAAGAACTAAACAGCCCGTTAATGTGGCGCCTTAAGCAAAACTATCCCAATCCCTTCAATCCTTCGACGCAAATCACGTTTACTATACCTGCCCCAGGCAGTGTCCGGCTGAGAGTATTCGATATTCTTGGAAAGGAAGTTGCGGTATTGGTTCATGAAACAAAGGCAGCGGGAACTTATACAGTTTCATGGAACGCGAAAGCTCTCGGAAGCGGTGTTTATTTCTATCGGTTGGAAGGCAGCGGTGTTGTTCTGGCAAAAAAAATGCAGTTGTTAAAATAAGAAGTTGACATTGCAGTTTGCAATGTGCATATTCGTGTAGAATCCTCTGCCTCTATCGGATTGCCGCGTAGTCGCCTTGGGGACATCGGTCTGGTTTCTCCATTCTGGTCATTATTACAACATCCTTGAGTATTCCAACGGCGTGGATCTTTGCGCAACAGAAGGGCAACATGTGCAACGCACACTCTGCCTCCGGAATCGTCATTTCATCTTCACTCTCACAATCACCCTAACCATTCACCAAATCTAAGGAGGCTTCATGTCTCGTAGGTTGCTATTTTCTTGGTGCATCGTTCTCAGCTTTGTTGTCCTGGGAACGTCGTTCGCGCAGGATTATTCCGCAATGTGGAATAATGCAAAGCGAATGAAACTCGGTCTCGATGCATCTCCTGCCCGTCCGATTCAATCGGAAGGACAGGCAACAATGAACCCGCTCAGTCCGCCGAACACGCCGGACATCCAGGTATTCAATCCATCGAACTTCTGGCAGAGCGAGAATTCCATCGGCATCAACTACTCAAACCCGAGCCAGTTGATGGTTTCGACAAATGGCCAGATTCCGGGTTCGAATCCGGTTGTTCAACAGCCATGGGCGTTCAGTACCGATGGCGGTGTGACATGGCCGGCATCCATGCAAAGCGAAGCCATCCCCCCGGGCATTGTGGATTGCTTTGGTGATCCGGTTGCCTTCTTCGATGTTAGCGGACGAGCATATTACTCCACTCTCGGTTCTCCCGGCGGAATCTATTTTGTTTCCACAACAAACTTCGGCGCTACATGGAGCGCCCGTTCGAATGGCGACAATCTGAACAGTACAAATGATGACAAGCAGCACGCGGCGGCAGATTTCTCCGGCACATTTCCAAACAACATCTACACGGCTTGGACAGATTTTGGAGTGACAGGAACACCTATTCAGTTCTCGCGTTCCACCAATCAGGGTCAGACCTGGCTGCCCCGTGTTGCTCTTCCGATCGGCTCAAACCGCGGACAGGGAGTACACATTGCCACCGGCCCCAACGGTGAAGTGTATGTCATGTGGGCACACTACACAACCGGCACTGCCGAAGTCGGCATCGGCTGGGCGAAGTCAACCGATGGTGGTGCCACGTTCAATACGCCTGCGATTGCTTTTCCGATCAATGGCGTGAGAATCTCCAACGGCGGAATTCCAGCAATCAACAATGTTCGTACAGCCAGCTTCCCGTATCACGATGTCGATCGCTCCAACGGCCCGCGCCGCGGATGGGTGTATGTTGTCGTCCCGGAACTGGATGTTGCGAATACCGGACAGGCGGACATCTATTTCTACCGCTCGACCAATGGCGGAACTACTTGGAGTTCTCGATCGAAGGTCAATGGTCCTGACGTCCAGGCCGGCAAATGGCAGTTCATGCCATCCATCGCAGTCGACCCGACAACGGGCGGCATTTCCATCAGCTACTACAGCATGGATTCGGTCGGCACCAACTTTATGACCAACCGGTACATGGCGTACTCCGTTGACGGCGGCGACACGTGGGATAACTTTGTTATCAGCGATGTGCGCGCCCTCTGGGCTCCGCAGCTTACACCGAGCACAAACACGACTTACAACGGCGATTATTACGAAACCGTTGCTATGAACGGCAAAGCTTGGGCAACGTGGACTGACAGGCGTCTCGGCGCAGCCGGCACAAACAATAGGGCATACGTCGGCATCGTGACCTACGCCGAGAACTTTGGCTGGGTCCGAGGCACTGTTTCCAACCTTACGGGCGGTGCGCCTCTGCAGGGAGTTGCTATTGATTTTGTGCAGAATGTCTTGCAGCAGGGAGCAACTACGGCCGCAAATGGCTCATACCTTGCAGGAGCGCAGGTTGACACGCCCGGCACGACGGCAAACCTGACGCTGCGAGGACGGAAGTTCGGATTTGTGGACACGACCATTGCAGTGACATTGACCCGTTTCGACACTCTTACGCGCAACTTCTCGATGCGACCTGCACCGAGCGGAACCCTGAGTGTGCATTCACGCCACCCCAGCGGAAATCTTCGCTCGTATGTGGAAGTGAAATTCGGGGGAACCACCGTTGCGAGCGATTCGACAAATGCAACTACCGGGTTGTTCTCGACGACTCTTCCTACAGGCACCTACAGCGTCATGGTTGATGCGCCTCCTCCCTATCGGACCTTGAACTTCCCGAGCGTCGTAATCAACTCAGGCGCCACAACAAACGTGGATGCCCTGACGCGGGCGGTGTTTGAGTTTACACCGACTGCGGTTCGCGATACACTGCCTGTCGGCGGATCCCGTGTCAAAAACCTGACGATCGCCAACACAACACCCGATTCGGTACAATATCGAATTACTGACGATAATGCACTGCGCATCAAAACGCGGACAATAGACTACAGTCTGCCTTCAGTGAAACGCAGCATGGAGATTCAGAACACTCGCGCAACGCCTAAGGGTCAGATGGATCCGGAACCTCCGGGGACCGATTCTCCCGATGGCCGCGGCGGCCCGGACGCGTTCGGATATCAGTGGGTCGATTCCGATGAACCGGATGGACCGGTATTCGATTGGTTCGATATCTCGACAATCGGTACGCAAATCACAGTCATGACCTCGGGAACCCTGGATGATGGCTTTGCTACCATTCCGTTCCCGGCATCGTTCCCTCTGTATGGCAATTCATATTCTTCCATAAATGTGGGTACGAACGGGTTTATCAATTTCGGAACAGGATCAACATCGTTGTCGAACGGGGCTATTCCCTCAACCGCTGTACCCAACAATGCTATTTACGGGTTCTGGGATGACCTCGACTTCCGCACGAGCGGCAAGCTTCTGTACTATCACGATGTTGCAACCGGACGTTTTATCGTCCAGTTTGACAAGGCGCCACGGTTTGGCACAACAGCTGTCGATACACTGACGTTCCAAATCATCATGAAACCGAGCGGCGAAGTGCTGATTCAATTCCTGCGCGTCGTCGGAACAGTGTTGAACTCCGGAACAATCGGTATCGAAAACGAACCAGGCACGGTCGCATTGCAAGTGGTCAACAATGCGATCTATGTCAAGAACAATCTTGCCATCCGCATCTACCTGCCCGATGCTCCCTGGATCAGCGAGAACCCGTCGTTTGGCAAGATCCCGCCAAACAGTAACCAGATCATTCAATGCACATTCAATGCTACCGGCC
Organism: Bacteroidota bacterium; assembly: GCA_019637975.1. Classification (NCBI taxonomy): domain Bacteria; kingdom Pseudomonadati; phylum Bacteroidota; species Bacteroidota bacterium. Next base: position 14,124 of record JAHBUR010000001.1, read on the forward strand.
TTCTGGCGGGCACTCAGTACAACGCGAACCTCTTTGTCGAGGCAACGCATCCTGATGTGGCTGCCCCGTTCGTTGTCCCGGCCAGCCTGAAGGTGAACGCGGCAGATTCTGCAGTAATGAATCTGAGCAAGACAAGCATTACCTATCCGGCAACGCAGGTGAACACCAGCCGTGCGGACAGTCTCTATGCACGTAACGGCGGGGCGCTCCCGTTGGTGATCAGTTCCATCACCAGCAACAGCGCCCGCTATGTGGTCACACCGGCAAGCGCGAATGTTCCTTCCGGTGATTCGGTGAAGATCCGGGTTACGTACACGCCAATTGCAGTCGGTACTGATACCGGTCGTGTGATTATTCTCAGCAACTCACAAGGTACGCCGCGACGAGATGTAACTCTGTCGGGTTCAGGCATCGGCGCACCGTCGATCGTAGTGAGTGTTACCACCATTGCCGATACGCTTCAAGTTGGGCAGACAAACACCAAGCAGTTCACCATTACAAACTCCACTGCTCCACCTGTTTCTCCGTTGTATGTCAGCATTACCGATAGCGGTGCGTGGGTCAATGTGACCCCGGCGCTCGATACGCTTGGAGGAAGCCAGACGAAGAACTATACCACTGCCTTCAATGCAACGGGCCTTACGGTAGGCACCTATACAACAAACATCCGCATTGCGAGCAACGATCCTGCAAATCCGCTGAAGATTGTTGTTGCGACATTGCGTGTTGTCGGCGGACCCGTCATCAGCGTCCGTCCTGATTCCGTCGTGCGTACGCTGGCTGCAGGTGCAAGCGGAACCGACACGCTGACCATTCGCAATACAGGTGTCTCGGTACTCAACTGGTCGATGTCGGAAGCACCGGGTGAACCGGCTGATATGAGCAACGCCATAAAGAAATACCATGCGGCATTGCCTCCTGTTCCGAAGGGCGTGGACTTCCCCATGACCGACAGCCCCGATACCTCGGGCGGCCCGGATGCATTTGGCTATCGTTGGATTGACAGCGATTCACCGGGTGGACCAACCTTCGGCTGGATTGATATTTCCACAACAGGCGCTTCGCTCGACTCTGCAAGCGATTGGGTTCCCACCGGCACAAACCGGAAGGGCGATGAGGGTTACTTTGCGGTACGAATGCCATTCTCATTCAACTATTACGGAGTGGCATATGATACACTCTTCATCGGAACAAACGGAAACGTGATGTTCCAGCGGCCGACGGCGGACATCTTCACAAACGCCATCTTCCCGACGGCAGGAGGCCCGATTGACAATCACATTGGAGTCTTCTGGGATGATCTGGAAGTGCGGGCCGGTGCCCGAGTGTACTATGGAACAAGCGCCGGAAAGTTTGTCGTTCAGTATCAAGGAATGGCACGTTTCGCCGGCACGGTGCCGAACTACACATTCCAAGTCATTCTTTCGCCGACTGGCGAGATTCTGACTCAGTATCTCGCGATGTCGATTAACGGCGGCGTCCTGAATTCGGCCTCAATCGGCATTGAAAATGCCGATGGTACAGTCGGTTTGGGAGTGTTGTTCAACGCAGCGCCCCCCGGGTACATGCATAACAACCTCGCTATCCTTTTTTCGCGAGGAGTTCCCTGGCTGGAGGAATCACCCACCAGTGGAGCCATCAATCCAGGCGACAGTACAAAGGTTGTGTTGACGTACAATACCACCGGCTTGACGGCAGGATTGTATCGCGCCATCCTTGCGATCACCAGCAACGACTTCAGCAACAATCCGAAGAACGTGCCGGTACGATTAACAGTAACAGGAGGGGCCGCCAGCATTACGGTTACCTCCCCGAATGGCGGCGAGCAATGGAATATCGGCCAGTCGTACAACATCACGTGGAACCAGAACGGAGTTGATTCCGTGACCATCTCCTACTCCACAACAGGCCGGACCGGAACGTATACTACAATTGCCTCCGTTCCTGCACGCCCCGACATGTGGAAGCATCCAAAGTCGTTCTTGCGGCCGATTGCAGGCGGTGAGTTTGATGATCCGCTCGGAACATTTGCTTGGACAATTCCGAATACGCCATCAACAAACTGCTTTGTTCGTATCGTAAGAAAGTCGACCGGAACTCCGGGCGACACGAGCGATGCGGCATTCACTATCCAAACAGGACAAGTACCCGGCGACACGAGTTGGGTTGTCCAGCCGAGCGGTTCGACGTCAACGTTCTATGCAGTTAAGGCAATTGACAACAATGTTGCCTGGGTTGCCGGAACAGCAGGCGTTGTTCTCCGCACAACAAACAGCGGTACCAACTGGACATCTGTTGGCGGCGGGGCAATTGGAACCGCAGATATCTACTCGATTGAAGCACTTGATGCCAACACTGCCTTCGTCACGACATCACCCTCTGCGACGTTCATCTACAGAACTACCAACGGTGGCGCAAGCTGGTCGCAAGTGTATACACTTGCAGGCGGATTCATCAACGGCATGATCATGGTGAGTCCAACGACAGGTTTCGCGGTCGGAGATCCTGTTGGAGGGAAGTGGACAGTTCTCGCTACGACTGATGGAGGAGCATCATGGGCGCGAATGCCGACAGAGCCTGATCAAGTCGGAACCGAAGCCGGATGGAACAACTCCTTTGTGATTGCCGGAAACAACGCGTGGTTTGGAACCAATAGCACGAAGGTCTATCGTACAACGAACGCGGGTCTCGCGTGGAGTTCAGCGGCGACAGCCACGCTGAACAGTTACGGCCTGCACTTCAACGACGTCACGAACGGAGCATTAGTGGGCTCGGCCGGTGCGACAAACTTCTCCACGAACGGTGGTACATCGTGGTCAGCGGGTGGCGCCGCGGGCACCGGACAAGGTAGCGGCGTTTCGGGTGTAAGCGGGTCCGAATTCTGGGCGACCGTCGGCACAAGCGTCTACTACACGACAAACGGCGGCGTTACATGGTCGAATGCAGCGAAGAACGGTTATCCCGGAACTGCTGCACTGTGGGCATTAGACGTGACCAATGCACCCGGCGGTACGTACGGCTGGGCAGCGGGAGCCACCGGAACAATTGTCCGGTACAGAAGAACAGTCACCGACGTAGCGAACGGACCCGCGGCTGTTCCGACGGTATACGCGCTGGATCAGAACTTCCCGAATCCGTTCAATCCTTCAACAACCATTCGCTTCTCGCTGCCTGAGCAGGCAACGGTCAGCCTGAGAATCTACAACATGCTCGGGCAGGAAGTTGCTGTTTTGGTTGAAGGTGACAAGTCGGCTGCATTCCATGAAGTGGTGTGGAATGGACGGAATAGCGCCGGGGCACAAGTTGCAACCGGAATGTATTTCTACCGCATTGAAGCAACAGGTGTTTCCGGAGCGAACTTCACGAACATGAAGAAGCTGATTCTCCTCAAGTAATTCTCGAATCAGCGGGAGTTCGCGCAGTTCGCTGTTTGATTTACCGAAGGCCCGTTCCTTACATTAGGAGCGGGCCTTCCGGTTTATTAAGAGTATCCGAATTGATTGATCGCGCCCCATCCGTGCTCGCATACAGCTGTAATGCCAATTCCGGACTTATTCCCGGCTCACTTCACTCTCAAATCTTTACTGAAATTGACTTGACATTGTGTTGTCCGATGATTAAGTTCAAGTGGTTACTCAAGCGAGAATTTTCTTCTACCTCGCCCTGGGGGGATTCTTTCCAAGAGTGTTTCTACTCTACGTTCTCTGTCAAGTTGGTTCGTGCGATGATGAATGAATAACGCATTCAGGTACACTGTCTTGTCTTTGTTCCGATCAAGCGATTACAATCAACGAAAAACTGACCTAATCAGTTTGCTACAATTCTCACAACACAATCCAATCACCCTTCCTTAGGAGGAATCATGCGGCGACCTTCAACTATGTTGTTGCTCGCAGTTGCGCTCTTTGTTGCAACCGCAACATCGTTTGCCCAACTGACAGGAACAAAAACCATTCCCGGCGACTACGCAACCATCGCGGCAGCCATAGCGGATCTGAATACCAATGGTGTGGGTTCGGGCGGCGTCACGTTTAATGTTGCAGCCGGGTACACAGAGACGATAACGGCTACCCTTTCCATCACCGCGACTGGAACAGCGGCAAATCCTATTACGTTTCAGAAAAGCGGTGGCGGGGCGAACCCCTTGATTACCGCATATACCGGAGGCACCGGAACACCGGGTTCCGCAGTACAGGACGGCATCTGGCAAATGGTGGGGTCCGACTATGTGACCATAGACGGGATTGACTTGCAGGACAACCCGGCAAACGTCGCAAACCCGGAAACGATGGAGTTCGGCTACGCCCTGTACAAGGCGAGCGAGACAAACGGTTCTCAGAACGTTACGATTAGAAACTGTACAATCACGCTGAACCGCGTAAACAACGCAGCAGGTTCCGGTCCTTCAGTGGACGGTTCACGGGGTATCAACGTTGTCAATGCAATCCCCGCGGCTGCCACAACGAATCTTACAATTACAGACGCCGCCGGCTCAAACTCGAACAACAAGTTCTACTCCAACACGATACAGAATTGCAACGTTGGTATTGCGTTGATTGGCTTCGCCGACGTCACGCCGTTTACCTTTGCTGACCAAGGGAATGATGTTGGCGGCGCTTCGCTTGCGACCGGCAACACGATCAGGAACTACGGCGGCGGCGGAACCACGAGCCCGGCAGCCGGCGTACGGACGTTAGCCCAGTACGGAGTGAATATTTCGTACAACACCATAAACAACAATGATGGCGGCGGCGTGAATCATGCCACAACCTTGCGCGGCATCTTCAACAACACCGCAACAAGTGCAAGTGCCACCATCAATAACAACACCATTACGGTAAAATCGGGCGCTACAACCTCCGCTCTGACGGCGATCGAGAACGTCGCAGGTGCGACCGCCGCCGCGAATACGATATCTCTCAGCAACAATACCGTGACTAATGAATACTTGACAGCAACTTCAGGAACATGCTATGGAATTCAGAACACAGCATCGGCTGCCACGGTTGACATCCTCAACAACACGGTAACGAATTTCAGCTACAGCGGCCTTGCATTGACAGGCACCGGGGCCGTTTACCCGATCTATAACACAGGCGCTGCGACGAACGTCAATATTCTGGGAAATACTGTCAGCAATATCGCCCGTTTGGGAACCACAGGCGGTACTACCATTGGGATTTTTGTCAGCAGCGGCGCTACCCAGACCGTCAAGCAGAACACCGTGAATAACTTGAGCATCGATGGTACCGGTGCGACAAGTACAATGTACGGTATTCAGACTACGACGGGCACGATCGTCGTGGACAGCAATACCGTCAGCAACCTGAATGTCATTAAGACAACGGCTACAGGCGTTTTGTACGGCATCTACAACATTGCGTCTCCTACGAACGAGAATTACAACTACAACCAGGTGAATAACCTGACCCACAACGGAACCGGAACAACGTACGGCATCTATGCGTTCACGACAACCGGCGTACGAACTGTTTCCAACAATCTTGTACACACAATCAGCACTGGCGGAACGACAATCGCTGGTATCAACCAGTCAAGCAGTTCGCCTTCTATCTTCAAGAATAAGATCTACAACATTCAGAGCAATTCCACTGGAGCGCCTACCGTTTCAGGTATCGGCGTCACGAGTGTGGGTACTTCCGGTTCTGCAATGATCTACAATAATTTGATAGGCGACCTGAAGGCACCCAACGCCAGCACGTCTGCTGCAACTGCACCGACGCTTCGTGGAATCAACATCACTTCCACAACTGCGACGTCAACGGTAGAAATTTCGTACAACACAGTGTACCTGAACGGATCCTCCACAGGAACGAATTTCGGCACAACGGCGCTCTGGGCCACCACCTCGGCCACTGCAACCTCGGCGGCCCTGACGATTCGCAACAACATCTTTGTCAACACTTCGACACCTGCCGGGACAGGATTTACCTCCGCATACCAACGGTCAAGCACGGCGCTTGCCAACTACACCGATGCTTCAAACAACAACCTGTTTTATGCGGGAACACCAGGAGCAGCGAACCTGATTTTCTTTGACGGAACGAACGCTGATCAGACTCTTGCAGATTTCAAGACAAGAGTCGCCCCGAAAGAAGGGGCTTCCGTCTCGGAAAATCCTGCATTCGTCAGCACTACCGGTACGGATGCGACATTCCTGCACATCAACACAGCTACACCGACGCAGATCGAAAGCGGCGGTATTCCGGTTGCAGGGATTACCGACGATTTTGACGGCGACATACGAAATGCAACAACTCCTGATATCGGTGCCGACGAATTTGCCGGTATTGGTGTCGATCTTTCTCCGCCAGCCATTGTATATTCACCTCTGCTCAACACAGGGGGCATCACGGCACGGACGCTTACCGCTACAATCTCTGACCCGTCCGGCGTGCCGACTTCCGGTATCGGGCTTCCGGTTCTTTATTGGCGGATCAATTCCGGAAGCTATTCACCGGCGACTGCCACCTCACTCGGCAGCAACCAGTATCAGTTCACGTTCGGTGCCGGTGTGACACAGGGTGATACAGTCCGGTACTATGTTGTGGCTCAAGATAATGCCACCACACCCAATGTTGGCGCATTTCCGTCTGCAGGTGCGGGAGGCCTCACAGCCAATCCACCGGCAGCAGCGACCTCGCCGACAACACCAAGCAGCTACTTGATCACGTTGGCGCCCTTGAGCGGCGACTTTACTGTCGGAACAACCTTGTTCAACCGTGTGTCAGGAAGGAATCTGACTCATGAGACGAGAACACGCAGAGTGATGCGGGAGGTACAGATTCCCGTACAATCTGACGAGAGAGTTCAGGGAGATATCCTCGCATTGACTGCCGGAGGGTACAGGATTGAGTACGTCGAGGCCGATGAACAGTATTCCATCCTGACGGAAAACGGTGTTCCGTACACCGGGCCGACCAAAATCGAACTGACCGGAACCATGCGCAGCCAGTTTGGACTTCCCGACAATCTAATGGCAGCGTACGCAACAATTACCGATGCCGTAGCGGATCTGAATCTGCGCGGCGTCAGCGGGAATACGAATTTCCTCCTGGTGGACGCTACCTATCCATCAGAGACATTCCCGATAACAGTTGATATTGCCAACGCAAACCAACCGAGTTCCTCAGCAACCATTACACTGAAACCGAGCACAGGAGTTGCTGCAACCGTCAGCGGGTCTTCGGCGACTTCCATTTTCAAACTGAATGGCGCCGACTATTTCACATTTGATGGCGTCAACAGCGGTGGAAGTTCGCTGACTGTGGCAAATACGAATACCGCCACGTCAACTGCGGTTATTTGGATAGCAAGCAAAGATGCCACCAACGGTGCGACAAACAACACAGTACAGAATTGTACGATTCGCGGATCGGGCGGCCTTCTTACCGCTGTGGCAATCCTCGTGGGAAGCGGAACGACGTTTGGAGGTTTTGCGGAAGCACCGAACTCCAACACGACCATCACGAACAACACGATCAACAATTGCCAGAATGCCGTTTTCAGCACAGGCAATGCAACAACGTTTGACGACAACATGGTGATTTCGTTCAACACCTTCGGGTCAACAGTCGCCAGCGAGAAGCACGGCTTCCGCGGAATGCTCATTTCCAATGCACAGAACAGCACGGTCACTCAGAATACTATTCGCGGAATACTGAGCTCAACATCGAGCTCCGCAACGATGTCCGGTATTCAATTAAGCGGTATCCTGAATAATGTGACCATCTCACGCAATGACATTTCCGATGTCAAGCACGTCAATACGACGGGATGGGGATCAAATGGAATCTTCGGGGCAACCACGGCCGGAACGAATGTCACCATCGTGAACAATTTCATCTATGACGTTGCCAGTGACGGGTTTGGTGGAGTCACCCAATCAGACAACGGGTATGGCCTTGTTCTCAATACTGGCACCGGCTACAACGTGTACTACAACACCGTGAACATGACCACAAATCAGGTCAAGGCAACCGGAATTCCGGCTGCGTTGATGGTCGCCAGCACAATCACGGCACCGGGCACGCTTGATATACGAAACAACCTGTTCATCAACAACCAGACTGTGGGAACCTTCTGTTACGGGGCGCTCGTCTCGTCGGCCAGTACCGTCTTCTCCGCATTGAATTACAATGACTACTTTGCCTCCGATGCGACGAACGGCAGACTGGGAAGATTCGGAACAACAGTCATCAGCGACATAGCAGCATGGAGGACGGCACTCGGTCAGGATGCAAACTCTATTTCTGCGGACATCAATTTCGTGTCTGCCACCAACCTGCACGTCAACAATACACTCCCGTCGGCTGCCGATAGCGCCGCTACACCGATCGCCGGTGTCACGATCGACATAGATGGCCAGACGCGCAATGCGACACATCCCGACATTGGCGCTGATGAGTTCACGTACGTTGTGCCCACACCTCCGGTCGTCAGCAACATCGTCCGGTCAACACGCGTTCCGGCGGCAGGCGATACGGTTGTTGTGACTGCAACTATTACGGACGTGGTCGGCATTGCATCTGCAAACCTGGTTTACAATGTTAACGGTACACCAAACTCTGTTGCGATGGCGTTGACAGGCGGCACGCCGCAGAACGGCACGTACAGCGGAGTTGTTCCGGGAAGCGCCAACCAGGATGGCAACAGGATCGAGTTGCAGATTGAAGCCAACAGCCAGAGCACGCTTTCGACAACAACCCCGATTGCGGCTGCACGCAGCTACTACGCGGGTATCAGCACACTTTCGCTGACTGGTCCAAGGAGAATGCATCCCGACGGCAGACTGATAGACAGTGTCTATTACTCACGCGTCACCGGAACGGTAAACGGCCCGAACTTCCAGACAACGAACCTGGGCTACCACTTCCAGGATGCCCACGGCGGTGTTCAATTGTTTGGATTCGGAATTCTCATTCCGCCGCTGAACCTCGGTGACTCGATTATTGTCACCGGTCGGATGGCACAGTTCCGCGGCCTCACTGAAATCATCCCGGATACGCAGACGGTTGATATTCAGGTGGTCGCCACAGGCCGGACAGTCACGCCAATTACCGTGAGTGTCCCTGACTTCAATGCGAACCCTGAACTCTACGAATCCCGCCTCGTACGCATAACCAGTTTAACCCGGCGTGATGCTACGCCACCGTGGCCCGCTGCTGGCGGCAGCGCAAACATTGTGACATATCAGGGGGTCGTGACCGACACCATCATCATGCGTATCGACAATGATACGCAAATTCCGGGCACACCGGAACCGGCATACCCGACAAACGTAACGGGTGTTATCAGTCAGTTCTCGTCTGCGGCGAGCCTGTACGACAACGGTTACCAGACGCAGCCCCGATACTTGACAGACTTTACCACCTCGACACCGGGTCTTGCAGGAGCGTACACGATTGGAACCGGCGGCAATTATGCAAACCTGAAGGCATTCTTTGATGCCATCAATGCCGACTCTGTTGCTGGAGATATTACGGGCAACATTATCAGCGACCTGACGGAAACAGCATCGGCTGTGCTGAATGCTGTCTACTATGTTAACGGCGGCCCGTGGACAATCACAATCCGGCCTTCGGGCGGAGCCCGGACGGTTTCAGGCGGCATCGCCGGTCCTCTTGTTGATCTGGACGGCGCAGCAAACGTGGTGTTTAACGGAGATATCGGCGGCGTCAAGAGCCTGACACTGCGCAATACCACGTCGGGCACAACGGCAGCAGTTGTTCGCATGATCAATAACGCGAACAACAACAACATCATGAATTGCATCCTGGAGGGAGCCGGAACATCGGTGACGACTGGCGGAGTCATTGCATTCAGCACGTCCGCAACCGACACAATCGGCAACAGCAACAACACCATCTCCAACAACAATATTCGTGATGTTTCCACGACGGGCAGCCGCCCATCGGCAGGTATCTCGTCGAATGGCACTGCCACGGCACGCAACAGTAACAACACGATTTCGAACAACAACATCTTTAACTTCGTCACGAACGGAGTCAACGTCAGCGCCACGGGTAACGGCCCCGGCTGGGTGATCTCGGGTAACAGCTTCTACTATAACAGCGATACAATACCCTCCGCTGCTCAGACGGCGCTGAACTTCAATCCGGGCCTCCTCGCAGGCAATCATTGGATCTATGGTAACTACGTTGGTGGCTCTGCACCGATGGCGGGTGGCTCGCCCTGGACAAATACCGGAAACGTCCAGATCGCGGGTATCTTCGTTACGGTGGATACGACATCTCAATCTACCATAATCAGAAAGAACACGGTCAGGAACATCGTCAAGGCAGGAACCGGAGCGGGAGGCGTATTCCCGATCGGCCTGTTGAACGGTTCGGCAATTATCGACAGTAACACGATTGGCGGTCAGATTGTGCTGTCGCAACCGGTTGTTGTGCCGATTCCGGCAAGCAGACCGGCTACAAGCACCGTGTTGAGTTCCGGGACGATGGCAGCCGGAGTTGAGTTCGATATTCCATCCGAACTTACCTTTGCTTCCGCAACACCTGAAGAAGGGTATACAAGTGACGGTCCCTCGGTTCCCACGGTTCCGTTTGTTGTGGACGGGCCGTGGAGCATCATCAATGGCGGAACCGGCGTTACGACCGGAATCCAGAACCAAACAGCGGGCGTCGCGACAATCAGGCACAATGAAGTTTCACACATGTTCAACACATGGATTGGTTCAACGAGCGGTGCACGCGGTATCCACAACGGCGGCACAACAGCTTCGCGAACTACCATCTCCGAAAATATTGTCCATGATATCGACTCATACACAACTGGTACATTGACGACTCCGGCAGCAGGAGGAATCACATGGTTCCCGGCCGGCTTTACCGGTCCGGACAACGTAGCCACGGGTAATCTGGTGTATGCAATCAGCGCCCGCGATTCGGGAGCTATTGCATCGAATGCCATGGGTATGTTGTTGACCAACTACTCGGCTATTACGACAAAGAACCGGATCTATGATGTCAGGAATGCCTCGACCGGCGTGAATGCCGCATTGCCGCCGACGGCAAGTGGGATTTACATGCGGGCGATGGCCGGAGGTTCGTACGTTGCTAATAACATGGCATCTGTCGGATCCGGCTTGGGTTCCAACACGGTCTTTGCAGCATTCTGGAATGGCTCGGGAACAAACAATATCGGCACACTCTATTACAATTCCGGTTTGGTCACGGGCGTTGCCGACAGCGGTTCATTGAACTCGTGGGCGTTCCTGCGAGGAAACCACACCGCTACATCCGTGTACACGAGCCTGACATTGCGTAACAACATTTTTGTCAACGCACGTACAGGAGGATCGGGCAAGCACTACGCAATCGGTAATCAAGGTGCTCGCCCGGATTCGATGTGGCTGTCCACAACATCCGACTACAACGTGTTCAACAGCGCCAGTGCCGCAACCATTGGTCTGTGGGGAACAGACGACCAAACACTGGCTCAATGGCAGGCAACATCAACAGGTGATGCCATGACGGTTGAAGGTGATCCCGGATTCGTCAGCAATACCGACCTGCATATCACACCGGCATCACAGCTGCCCAGCAACAATGGAACCCCCATTGCCGAGGTTATTGACGACATCGATGGTGACACACGAAGCGCGACAACTCCTGATCGTGGCGCCGATGAGTACGTTGCCCAAGCTGCAGGCCCGCTTCTCTTCGAGAACTTCGAGAGCGGCGTCTTCCCGCCGGTAGGCTGGTCGACGTATATTGTGGCAGGTGACAGCGGGTGGCGTTCCTCGACAGTGGCGCCGTTCAGCCCGACTACCCATGCGTTTGTTCGGTACAATCCTCCTGCCAGCCCGCCTGGAAGCAAATTCCTTGTCACCAAGCGGTTGAACATCCCGTCGGCAGCCAACACGTACGAAATCACCTTCTGGGCACGCAGGCAGTTCACGAGTCCGTTCCCGCCGGATACGATCTACGTGAAACTCTCCACGACAGACAGTCTCCCTGGAAGCTTCGGTCCCGCAATTTACAAGTGCTTCACGGGAGATACAGCGTCCAGTCCGGATGTCTATGGCGTCAACTACCGGAAATTCCGTGCAACGTTTACCGGTATTGCAGGGCCGTTGTACGTGGCGTTCGACCATCAGGATAACGACGGCCAGACGGTCTATCTGGATGATGTGACGGTACAAGAGGCAACGATCACGCAGGTGCATGACATCGGCGTAGTGGCCTTGACGGGCGCACCCTCATCTGCCCCGAAGGTTGTGGCCAACGTGCCGATGGAAAGCTCCAAAGCGATTGAAGCGGAACGCGCGGGCAAGGCATCGGGCGAAACCCATTACTATGAGGGTCCCGGTATCGAATTGGTTCCGGTGTACGGCTTCAACGCCATGGCTCCGGTGTCGTTCCATGCTCGGGTTCGCAACTTCGGCCAGTTTGTGGAGAATGCGTATCAGGTAGGATGGAGTATTGACGGCGTGGCACAGACGCCCGTCAGCAATACGCGTCCGCTGGAAATCGGCGGGTTCGATACGTTGATGTTGACGTGGGCGAATCCGACGGCAGGCGTGCATACGGCGCGTGCGTGGACGATTCTTGCCACGGATACCAATCCGTCGAACGATACATCGGCACCGTACATCTTCGACATTCTGCCGTCGAACATCATTTATGAAGAAACATTTGCCGATACCACCATTCCGGCAGGCTGGCTTGTTGTCAACAACGACGGCAGCCCGGCGGCCAACAGTACATGGCAGTTCAGGCAGATTGTAAACTTCACGGGGGGCGGCACCGTGTTACCGCAGGCAGGAGCGAGCTTCTGGTTTGCGAGCTACACCGGCGCGAACGGGTTCCTGATTGACGAGTGGTTGATCAGCCCGCAGATAGCGGCGGCGAACTTCGACAGCCTGTTCTTCTACGCGGGCGCCATCGGCGGCAGTTTCCCCGATTCGCTGAAGGTGCTGGTCTCGACCACGGGCAACAACGTGGGTGACTTCACGCATCAACTCGGGTACTTCCGCATACCGGGCCCGGTGGGTTCGTGGCACCGGTTTGGCGTGAACCTGTCGCAGTTTGCAGGACAGAACATCTACATTGCCATCAACTACTACATCGTCAATGGCGGCCCGAACGGTGACAATTCGGACAACGTGTGGGCAGACCACGTGATTGTGACCGGCACGCCGATCGGCTTCTTTGACGATTTCGAGAGCTACACGGTTGGCCAGCAGTTGGTTGCTCAGAATCCGACTGACTGGACGACATGGTCGGGTCCTGGCGGTACGGCGGAAGATCCGTTCATTTCCAGTGCGCAGGCCTTCAGCGGCACGAAGTCGGTGGTGATTGTCACGAACAACGACCTCGTCAAGCTGCTTGGGAATGACACAACCGGCGTGCATGAAATCTCCTTCCGGTTCTTTGTGCCGAACACCAAGGCAGGCTACTTCAACACACTGGCTACGTTCACACCACCCAGCACATTCAACTGGGGTATGGAAGCGTACTTCGACTCGACCGGCAACGGCAGACTGTTTGCCGGATCGGCGACGGCGGTTCCGTTCACCTACACACGGAATGCGTGGCAGGAAGCGAAGGTGGTGGTGAATCTGACCATCGACTCGGCGCGGTTTGTCCTGAATGGCAACACGATCCGGACATGGCGGTGGACGGCGGGAGCATCGGGCGGAACAAGTCCGAAGCGTCTGGCGGCCAACGACTTCTTCGGTGCCACGGCGTGGGATCAGATGTACATGGATGACTACCGCTACCGCCCCGGTACGTGGACGGGTGTGGAAGAGCAGCCGCAGCCGGGTATTCCCGAGACCTATGCGTTGATGCAGAACTATCCGAACCCGTTCAACCCGACGACGACGATCCAGTATGCGTTGCCGACGGCCTCGACGGTATCGTTGAAGATCTACAACATCTTAGGTCAGGAAGTAGCAACGTTGGTGGATCAGGTGCAGACTGCGGGCTACCACACGGCAGTGTGGAACGGCCGCAATCAGTACGGCTCACAGGTTGCCACGGGCGTCTACTTCTACCGCATCGAAGCCAAAGCCTCCGACGGCTCGGCTCCTTTCACCAATCTCAAGAAGATGTTGCTGGTGAAGTAAGGATAAACAAAATGGATTTGACAACTTAGCCGAATCCACCGTAACGAAAGACCCCGCCCGCCGAAAGGTGAGCGGGGTCTTTGTGTTTCTTGTCCATTTTGATATATTGGCGTTGAAGTCTCCCCGGCAATAGTTTCACGTATCCTTCGGGAAATTCACAATGAAGAAGTTAGCCTTTTTCTTTCTTCCGCTACTCATCATCGGGTTTGACAATCTCGTCCATGCGGGGAATCCCCATGCGGTATATCTGTACGAAGGGTTCAACGGAAGCGGTATCCCCGCAGGCTGGACGCAGTTCAGAATATCGGGAACTCAAGCGCTCTGGAGCATCGTTGGCGTCGGATCGAACCCGACGGTTCCACCCTACGCAGGATCGGGACAGGCAAAATTCAACTCATTCGATGCGCCGGCGGGCGAACAGGCCAGACTTGTTTCGCCGGCAATCAATCTCTCAACATCCGTCGATCCCTTCCTCACGTTCTATCTGTATCATGACGATGAATATATTTCATCCCGTGATTCCATCTATGTCGAGATCTCAACAGCAGATTCCGTCACCGGACCTTGGACCCCGTTGCTCGGCGCACGACGGCCGAGAAGTATCGAGGGTTGGAGTAACGAGCTCGTTTCGCTGTATGCGTATCGCGGCATAAACCGGGTTTTTCTCTCCTTGCGCGGTGTAAGCAAATACGGCAACAATATGTTTGCGGATGAATTCCGAATTGCAGACTCGTCATTTCATGATATTGGAGTATCGGACCTTCTTCCCGACAACATCCCGACTACACAGCCGCATGTCTCTGTGTTGAGTTCTTTTTCCGATTCGCGCACAGCCATTTCCGCCAACGTGAAAAGTATAGCACGATACGAAGAACAACTTCCGGTGGTTGCTCTTCCCTTTTCTCCCCAACTCAACATCAAAGCAATTGTTCAGAATCGCGGTACGTTCACAGAACCTTCTTATGCCGTGGGATGGCGCGTGAATGATACACAGCAGTCACCGGCGACGGGCGGAGTTCTTGAACCCCGTTTCGGCCGCGATACCGTGACATTCGTGTGGAATGATCCGACACCCGGCATTCATACCTTGACGGCGTGGACAATTCTTTCAGTTGATTCGAACCGCTCGAACGATACAGCACGCATGACGTTTCAGGTTCTCGAACCGGGAACGATATTCTACGAATCGTTCAATGCGGGCGCATTTCCCCCGGCGGGCTGGAGTGTGATCAACAGGGACGGCGGACTTCTTGCTCCCTGGTTCCGCGGTGCGGACACATCGGCATTCCCCGGATTTGAAGGAAGCGGATTTGCAGCAAACAATTTCCAACGCGCCAACGGAACGTATCTCGACGATTATCTCATAACACCACCGGTTGCGGGCGTGGGTCAACCAGGATTGGTGGATTCTCTTGTGTTCCGGACGCGATCGCAATTCAACCAACCTCCGGCCGCTAATTTCCCGGATTCGCTGATGATACTTGTATCAACCTCGGGTGCAGACACATCACATTTCACCATTCTGCTTGACTATTTTTCCGTCCCAAAAACGGAATGGACCCGAAAGGCATATTCGCTCTCACATCACGTGCCTGCAAACTCGACGGTACGCGTTGCTTTCCGTTATCTTCTGCATGATGTCCAGGCAACAACCGGCAGCGGCGACTTTGTCGGTATTGATGCCGTGCAGGTCATCCGCAGCCTCCCGGCTTCGGTTCCAAATACACGGCAGGGTGCTCAAGTATTTGTTCTGGAGCAAAACTATCCCAACCCCTTCAACCCAAGCACAACGATCCGATTCAGCATACCACAAAACGGAGAAGTAGAGTTGAAAGTATTTGATCTACTCGGGCACGAAGTGGCAACATTGGTAAGCGAGCATCTTGAATCAGGGCTTCATCAAGCGCATTTCAATGCATCCAATCTTGCGTCGGGCGTGTATTTCTATCGGTTGAAGCAAGAAACACGTCATATAACCAGAATCATGACATTGTTGAAATAAGGTACAGCCTCATCCTTCGAGTTTCAAAACACTCTTGACTTTTGGAATGCGGTTTTGTAGGTTCATGAGTGTAAGATGTCACTTTTCTTTCCACTGCAACACCTGTTCTCTGTTGTTCCTAGCCGGACTTCTTCCTACATCGTGTAACGATAGACCGTTCAGCACCCTGCAGGAATCTCATACATTTTGACAAAGCCAAGTAAGGAGGTGACGGACACTAATTCCTTTTGAATCGCTTCGAGTTTGAAGTCTTTACATCTACCCACATCATCAGGGCGTGGAGGACCCTCATCAAGTACATATTCCATAACTTCCGCCGCCAAGGCAGAAAATAATCCAACCAATCCAAAAGGAGGCTATATGAAACAGGCTTTCCGTTTGACCGACAGCAGTCATCTTCTCACCCCAAGAAGCGTCTTGACAGTGTTGTTGATGGTGGTTACAGGAGTTGCTGGCTTGATGGCACAAACACCGCAGTATTATAACTATCAAAATGTTGGAGCTTCGAGTAATTCGTTCCCATTTGGCCAGAACCTCGGTAAAAAGGTACAGTGGCTGCTCCTTCCCAACGACTTGACCCAACCCGCTCCGTGTCCCCCGGGCAACAGCATTACGAAGGTGTACTTCTACGTGAGTGGGGCGGGCAGCAGAACGTTTACCGATTTCACCATCAGCATGGGACAAACCTCGATCACGACACTCCCGACCGGAGCGTGGTATGACGGCCCCATGCAGGTTGTTATGTCAGCCCCGTCGATTCCGCTGACCGGCGTCCTGAATTCGTGGATGAGCGTTGAGTTGGATACGCCTTTCCCCTACGATCCGACGCAGAGCCTCGTTATCGAAGTTAACCAGTGTGCATCAGCAGGTACCGGAATAAGCGTTCGTCAGAATGCACTCACAGGCTTCAGACGAAGTTGGTCCGGCACAACGACTCCGTGTCCATTCTTGTGGGGCGGGCAGGATGCAAGTATCGTAAACTTCGGTGTTGATGTTGTTCCGTCAGGAATTCCCGGCTGGACAACACAAACATCCGGTGTCACCACAGCGCTTTACAGTGTGAAGGCAGTAAGCGGTTCGGTTGTATGGGCAGCCGGAGCGGGCGGTGTTGTTCTCCGCACAACGGACGGAGGCGGAACATGGACGAACGTTGGGGGCGGCTCAATCGGAACGATGGATTTGTATAATGTAGACGCACTGAACGCAACGACGGCGTTCGTCACAGGAACTCCATCCACCGTTACATATCTCTTCCGCACAACAAACGGCGGTACTTCTTGGGACACCGTATACACGCAATCGGGCGGATTCCTCAACGCTATTCACATGTTCAATGCCTCGAACGGAATCGCGCAAGGCGATCCCGTAGGAGGTAAATGGACGATTATCCAGACTACTGACGGCGGCACAACGTGGGCCCGGATGGCAACAGAACCGACACAGGTCGGCACTGAAGCCGGATCAAATAACGGACTTGAAGCAATCGGGTCGACACATATCTGGTTCACATCAAACAGCACGCCGCCGAAAGTGTACAGATCAACCGACGGCGGAGCAACGTGGGATTCAGGCACACTGCCGGGTTCAGCAACGTTCACGGCCGGATTGGCATTTCTCAATACGCAGATTGGAATTGCGGGAGCCAATAACGGCACTGCCGCCCGTACAACTGACGGCGGAGCAACATGGAACTCCATCACGGTCGGTACCACCGGCACAATTTATGGCATGGCAAAAGCCGGAACGCTCGATTTCTGGGCAACGCGAGGAACAACAATCCAAGTCAGCAATGACCGCGGCGTCACATGGACTCAAGACTTCAGCGACGCAGCATCGGGCACTATCTGGCACATCGGTTTCGTCACCAGCGGCAACATTGCCAAAGGCTGGACTGTGACGGGATCGGGCAAGATATACGCATACTTCAACCCGATTAGTGTCCACGATCTTGGAATCCAATCTCTTGCAAAAGTCTTCTCGACTAACCGTCCCGCGGCAGCTATCAGCCACAGTATGAATGCCTCGCAACTTGAAACTGCGGGAGAAACTTCGTTTGACGGATCCGAACCATATACGGGAGCACTCACCATCACGCCGACTGGCTCCTTCTCCTTGGCTGATACTGTCGGATTCCGTGCCATCGTCAAGAATTTCGGCACGTTCAACGAATCGTCATACGAATTGCGGTGGCAAATTAACGGCGTAAATCAGCCCACAATCAACAGAGGCCCGATTGCAGCGGATGCTGTGGATACTGTAACATTCCAATGGAACCAGGCAGTAAATGGATCGCATACGCTGAAAGCATGGACGGTTCTTGCCAGCGACAGCAACCCTGCGAACGACACTTCGACCATTTCATTTAATGTCGGACGGGTCCCGGGAGATACGCTCTACACGTTTGTTGTGCCAAATCAGATAATTCTTGGTGTAGCCAAAATTGGTTCGGCCAACAAGCTTGCATTCACCAGTGGCGGACAAAGCTCGACTATTGTCGAGGATAACAAATGGATTGTCACTGATATGTACGGCAGTATTCTTGACACAACCCATTTGCAGGTAAATCCCACTACCGGGCAGGGATTCGGTTTCCGGGATCTGGCGTGGGACGGCCGTTGGCTGCTTACGAGCGATGACACCAGAATGAGAAGAGTCGATACAACAACCTTCACGGAAATCGCCTCGCCCATTGTTACCCCAATCAATCCGAACCGTGGAATTGCATACATGGGGCCGAATCGGATTTGGGTTTCAAACTTCACAACGAATCCGGTAACCCTCTTCGATACGACAGGTGCGACGATCCGTTCCTTGGGAGTACCCGCCGTGGCACCGTACGGTATCGCCTTCGATCGATGGACTTCGAGAACCAGAGGCTACTTGTGGTACTCGGAGCCGTCCACAACAGGCGGGCCGGTCAGATTGTCCAAGGTAGACACAACCACGGGGGCTATTCTTACGACGTACAACTATGCCTCCTTCACAGGGACGGGAGTGTCGGGTGGCCTCAGCATCATCACTGATCATCCGGCGTATCCGAATGCGGTCATTGGGCTGCTAGTCGCCCAGCGATTCCCCACCAGCTTGCTTATTGCCGTCTATCTCGGCATAGACTCAACAACCGTCGGGGTAGAGGAACACGGCGGGCAAGTGCCTGAATCGTTCAGTCTCAACCAGAATTATCCCAACCCCTTCAACCCAAGCACAACGATCTCCTACGGACTGCCGACAGCTTCTCAGGTAAGTTTGAAGATCTACAATGTTCTTGGCCAAGCCGTCGCCACATTGCGCGATGATATTCAGGGGCCCGGCACGTACAATGTGCAGTGGGATAACCAGGGTTCATCGATCTCCAGTGGCGTCTACTTCTACCGGCTGGAGGCAAAACCCGTTGACGGCAGTACGCCGTACACCGGATTCAGGAAAATGCTTCTCCTCAAGTAACGTTCCGCCCGGTTGGTTCTGGCAACAAACAGCGAAGCCTCGAAGATATTCTTCGAGGCTTCCTGCTTGATAGACTGCAACAGACTGTCTATACCTCTTTGAGAGACGAACGAATGATCGACATGCCGAGATCGAGTTCTTCCTTGCTTACCGTTAACGGCGGACGGAACCGGATGGAGCGTTCACCGCTCGGAAGAAGAATTAATCCCTTCTGCATGCAGAGGTTGCGAAGCTTTGTCCGTACCTCCGGTGTCGATATATCGAACGCATCGAACAGGCCAAGCCCGCGCACATTCGAAACGACAGTTGGAAATTCATGGGCAAGGGCTTCGAGTTCCTTCACAAGGTAGTCACCCATTGTGCGGGCATTCTCGACGAGATGTTCTTCTTCAATGATTTCAAGATATCGCTGTGCCCGAACCATGTCGGTCAGATTGCCGCCCCACGTTGAATTGATGCGGCTCGGCACTTTGAACACATTCTCCGCCACTTCGTCTATTCTCTTGCCGCAGAGAAACCCGCAGACTTGCATCTTCTTGCCGAAGGCGATCATATCGGGCTCGATGAAATGCTGGTGTGCCCACATCTTCCCCGTGAGGCCGATGCCCGTCTGTACTTCGTCCATTATCAGCATAGCATCGTTCTCATCTGCCAGTTGACGGAGCATCTGGAAGAACTCCTTGCGGAAATGATTGTCGCCCCCCTCTCCCTGTACGGGCTCGATGATGATCGCAGCAATATCATCCTTGTTGGCTCTGAATGCTTCTTTGATCTGATTTATCGCAATCTCTTCCTCCCTGATGACGAGTGCAAGATTCTGCGCGTTCAGGGGGAAGGTGGTTTTCGGATTCAGAATGCGGGGCCATTTGAATTTCGGGAACAAATCGGTTTTCACCGGGTCGGTATTCGTCAGCGAAAGTGTGTAGCCCGAGCGACCATGAAAACACTGCTTGAAGTGCATCACCTGAGTTCCCCGTTCCTCCTTGTACCCCTTGGCAAAGTTCTTCCTGATCTTCCAGTCAAATGCCGCTTTCAACGCATTTTCAATGCCGAGGGCGCCGCCTTCAATAAAGAAGGCATACGGCAAGTACGATGGAATGGCAACCCGCTCGAATGTTTCGAGAAACTCGGCTTGTTCGGTTGTGTAGATGTCCGAATTGGAGGGTTTGTTGACGGCGACGTACGCGAGTTTCTCCAGAAACTCCGGCGTGGTCATCTTCGGATGATTCAAGCCGACAGGTGATGATGCGACAAATGTGAAGAAATCGAGATAGCGTTTGCCGTCCTTGGCATCAACGAGAAACGAGCCGCTGCTCCTCTTGAGGTCAACGACAATCTCGAAGCCGTCCACCAGCATGTGTTTGGCCAGTGTCGGCAGGACTTGTTGTGCGGGAACACCCGCACGCGTTGCTTGTGATGTTTCTACAATCATGATAATTCTCCTGGTTCAAAAATGATGTTCCGGTTAAAGAATGCAAACGAAAATGGACGCGAACCATCATTCGGATTCAGAAGAACTCGTTGTGTTCGAAGAGGCAAATCAATATGGCTTCGTGGTACCGCATGTTTCCAACGTAACCGTTTAGTAGTTATCAATCTGTGCGCGCTGCAACCCGCCGCTGTAGTCAATGTACACGGTCTTCCATTCCGAGAAGAAATCGTACACTGTCCACCCCCCCTCCCGATGGCCGTTTCCGGTCTGTTTTACGCCACCAAACGGCATATGCGCTTCAGCACCGATTGTCGGGGCATTGATGTAGGTAATACCGGCTTTGATATCGCGAATGGCGCGAAATGCTCCGTTGACATCCCTCGTATAGACGGATGAGGAAAGTCCGTAGATCGTATCGTTCAAAATCTGAATTCCCTCATCCAACGATTTCGTTTTGATGACGGAAAGAACCGGCCCGAAGATTTCCTCTTTTGCAATGCGATGGTCGGGCTTCACCCCGGAGAAGACGGTGGGTTTATAGAACCAGCCTTTCTTGAGATTCGGATCCGGGGGAATCTCTCCTCCTGCTGCAAGAGTTGCTCCTTGCTGTAATCCGATTTCGACGTAGGATTGCGTGGTCTTCTGCTGCCCTTCGTTCACACAGGGCCCGACATCAACGCCGGGCTGCAATCCATCACCCAATTTCAACTTCTCGACACGGCTCACAAGCATCTTCAGGAAATCATCATGGATTTTCTCGTGCAGAATCAAACGGCTGGTTGCTGTGCAGCGCTGGCCCGTTGTTCCGAATGCGCCCCACAAAACTCCTTCGAGCGCAAGGTCCATGTCTGCATCCGGCATGACGATCTGGGCGTTCTTTCCTCCAAGTTCGAGAGAAACACGTTTGAGAGTTTGACTCGCCACTTCCGAGATCTTGATCCCGACGCCGGTTGATCCGGTGAAACTGATCAAGTCCACTTCGGGATGGCTGACAATCGCCATACCTACTTCACCTCCGCCGCCATGAACGATATTCACAACGCCTTCGGGCACACCCGCTTCAAGAAGAATTTCAACAAGCGATGTCGCCGTTGCAGGTGTATCCGACGCCGGCTTGAATACGATCGTATTGCCGCATAACAGTGCAGGGAAAATCTTCCACGTCGGAATTGCCATCGGGAAATTCCACGGTGTAACGATACCTGCAACGCCGATTGGAACCCGAATGGCCATGTTGAACTTGTCGGGAAGTTCGGAGGGTACCGTGTGCCCGAACAGCCTGCGGCCTTCGGTGGCAGCATAATACGCGGTATCGATTCCCTCCTGTACATCGCCGCGGGTTTCGGCAAGAACCTTTCCCATTTCCCGCGTCATTTGACGGGCGAGATCCTCCTTGCGGGCAACCATGATATCGCCGACTTTGCGAAGAATATCGCCACGTTTCGGAGCAGGCGTTAATCTCCATGAATCGAATGCTTTGCGTGCAGCTTGTACCGCCTCTTCGACATCCTCCTTGCCCGACTTGGGGAACGTGCCGACGATTTCGTCCCAGTTGGCCGGATTCCGGTTTTCGAAAGTCTTGCCCGATTTCGCGTCAACCCATTTACCGTTGATAAAGTTCTGAAATTTTTTCGCCATGCTTTTCGCCCTTTGTGATTATTCGAGTCCTACTCGATTAAATATGTAGTCAACGTGCTTCATGCTTTTCTGCAAATCAAAGAGCTCTTCGATGTGTTCCTTGCCGAGCACACGAACAATCTCCTGATTTGCAAGCAGAAGTTCTTTGAAGTTCTTTCCTCCCTGCCACACTTCCATCGCGGCGGTTTGCACCGCCCGATACGCATCTTCTCTCTTCATTTCTTTCTTTGTCAAAGACAGCAGAACGGATTGAGAGAAGATAAGCCCTTGGGTGCGCTCAAGGTTTTTCAGCATGTTCTCGGGATAGACAAGAAGTTTGTCGAGAACGTCCGTCATAAGCGCAAGCATGTAGTCGAGCAGAATGCAACTGTCCGGAATAACGACACGCTCAACAGAAGAATGCGTGATGTCGCGTTCATGCCACAAGGCGACATTCTCGATCGCCGCCATTGCATTGCCCCGAAGCACACGTGACAATCCCGCAATCCGCTCGCATGTGATCGGATTCCGTTTGTGCGGCATAGCCGAGGAGCCTTTCTGCCCTTGTGAGAAATACTCTTCGGCTTCAAGGACTTCGGTTTTTTGAAGGTGTCGGATTTCCGTAGCGAACTTCTCCAGCGAACTTCCGATAACCGCGAGCACGGACATGAATTCCGCGTGCCTGTCCCTCTGAAGTATTTGGGTCGAAACCGGAGCGGGTTTCAGCCCGAGTTTGGCACAAACGTACTCTTCCACTTTCGGGCTGAGATGCTCGAACGTTCCGACAGCGCCGGAAATCTGCCCGACAGAAATCCGTTCGATCGCCGATTCAAGGCGGGCGATATTTCGTTTCGCTTCATCATACCAGAGCGCCAGCTTCAGGCCGAACGTTGTCGGCTCCGCGTGTATGCCGTGCGTTCGTCCCACCATGACGGTGTTC
Source organism: Bacteroidota bacterium (assembly GCA_019637975.1). Classification (NCBI taxonomy): domain Bacteria; kingdom Pseudomonadati; phylum Bacteroidota; species Bacteroidota bacterium. Next base: position 37,678 of record JAHBUR010000001.1, read on the forward strand.
TTGAACTCTTTTGCCCGCCTTGCCAACACTTCCTTGAGTTTGAGAAGATCAGCCATCAGGATCTCTCCCGATTGCTTCATTTGCACGGCGAGACACGTATCCAACACATCGGACGAGGTCATGCCGAGGTGCATAAACCTCGCTTCCGGCCCGACATGCTCTGCGACGTTGGTGAGGAAGGCAATCACATCATGCTTCACTTCCCTCTCAATCTCATCAATGCGGGCAACATTAAAAGCCGACCGGTCGCGCATAACCCGCACAGCCTCCGCCGGAATGACGCCAAGCTCAGCCTGCGCTTCACAGGCAAGCAACTCTATCTCGAGCCAAATGCTGAATTTGTTGTGGTCGTCCCATATGTTGCCCATTTCGGGCCGTGTGTATCGAGCAATCATTCTTGCAAAAAAGGATGAGAACAGGGAGAGTACATTGATGCAGCACTCAGAAAATACCGCACATCAATGTATGAAAATCCGGGCTGAAAAGGAAAGAACGGCCAGAATCGGCATGAAACGCTACAATCCCAACGCCAAACCGGCATGCAGTCCGAAGAATTTGTATGGAGAATCAGGTGTGTAAATAAGATTGTACGAACCGGTGAGCAGCAAACCAACGGGCCCGGCTACATGAATCCCGACGCCAACTTGCGGCGAAAACGTGAACTTGAGTTCACTGCTGTCGTTGTAGATTGCGGAGTTGTTTGCAATCCCCCTGATGCGGAGATAACTCATTCCGAGCGACAGGCCAAGGTACGGTGAGACAACGCCGCGTGAGAGTAACAGGTGGGCTCCCATCGTAATTGGAATAGAGACAATCTTGAATTCGTTGCCGGGAGGGAAATCAACACGCGGGCCCCACTTCACGTATCCTGCCGAACCCGTGAGGGCAAAACTGCCTCCGATGAAATGAAAGTATGTTGCCTTCATCCCGAACCCCGTTCCGGCCGCAATCCTGAACGACTCTGTTGGCTCGGCAACTTCGGCTTGAAGCGAAAAGAATGTCTGCGAATTTGATGATTGATTTCCAACAAACACCAACACAACAAGTGCCATCCACCTCATGACCCTGCCTCCATTGCTCTTGTCTTTCTTCTCTGATTCAGTCATGTATGCTATGTAGAACGTTTTTCTATTCTGACAGGCAGTTCAATGATTCTCCTATCCCTCAGGATTTTGAACTTCAGCGAATCGCCCGCGCGAGAGTCTTCGAGAATGGCGATGTACGCAGATTGATCTCTGACCTTCTCTCCGTTGATCTCGAAGATGATATCGCCGGGTTTGAACCCTGCCTTCTCTCCGGGACTTCGTCGTTGAACGTTACTGACAATCACTCCCTCCACCCTATCGAGCCCGAAATACCGGGCGACGCGCTCATCAACATTCTGAACTTCCAGTCCTGTGTAGTTTTCCCGTTCGACTTTTCCTGTTCGTTTCAGTTCAGCAACCACACTCTTGACGCGATTGATTGGAATAGCAAAACCCAAGCCGATGTTCCCCTGGTTCGGTGTGTAAATGACTGAATTCACGCCAATGACCTCTCCCTGACTGTTCACGAGCGGCCCGCCGCTATTTCCCGAATTGATTGCTGCATCGGTTTGAATCATGCCGCGGTAGGTTCTTCCCTGCTGGGCTCTGAGATTCATATTCTTCGCGCTGATAACGCCGACAGTGACAGTAGGCTGGTTGTTCACATCAAACAATCCGAACGGATTGCCGAATGCAATCGACCACTCGCCGATGATCACGTTGTCGGAGTTTCCCAACTTCAAGTGGGGGAGGTTCTTTCCGTCAATCTTCAACAATGCGATATCCGTCATCTGATCGGTCCCGATCAGCTCTGCTTTGTACTTGTCGCCGTTTGTCATCGTTACGGTTATTTCCTTTGCGTTGCCGGCAACGTGATCGTTGGTGATAACATAGCCGTCGGGCGAGATAATGAAGCCGGAACCAAGTTCCTGTACTTGCTGGGTGTATAACTGATCGGGAAAGAACTGACGGAAAAACGGATCATCGCCCCACGGGCTGCGATATCTATATTGGCGTACTTCGATGACGTTGATTCCGACGACTGCCGCGCTGCACTCAGCAACCGTACGCGTAATAGCGTTTTGGCGTGACGTGCTGACATCGTCCGGGCGGGTTTCGGAACTGTGAGATGCAGGGCGAGCCTCCTCAAACGGAGCATCGGCATACGTATCTGAAGCGGAAGAACTCTCTGCGGCTTCCGGCGCATTGCCTACGTAGTAACCGATCAATCCCCCGACAATCAAAAACAGTGATACGATTCCTGCCATAGCTTTCATACTCATTTAGAGTGGATCCTTCCATTACAAACTTCTACCCGGTTCGCAGCACGTATCTTTCGATTCAAGATTTCACTCCTGCTATGTACTGCTTCACGGGCTGAATTAATCGCAACAAGATGACAAACGCGAGAGCCGCAACAAACCACTTGAATTCAGCGGACGTCGCGTTCATCGGGATACCGCGGGCCAATGTCTCGGCCGGAAGAAAAAAAGCGGTAACCACCATGAGAATTGTCGCCGCCGCATTGCCGACGTTGACATCACGGGAAACCTTTTTACCAACCAACCATGCCCCCATCCACACCAGAACGCAAATCCAGCTTACCATGAACATAACGCCTGCCGCAGTTGCCAATCCCCGCCCGCCTTTGAAGCCGAGCCACACGGGAAAGTTGTGCCCGACTACTGCGGCAACACCGCCAACTGCCAGTGTCGGAAATTCGGCGTTAACAACCTCACTGACAATGAACACACTCAGTACTCCCTTCACAAGATCGAGTAGCAGAACCCCGACGCCAACAATTTTTGAGTTCGTCACTTCATAGCTGTTCAGTGTTCCGACATTGCCGCTGCCGTGATGACGGATGTCGAGATTGGATTTCCATTTCACAAGCACATACGCCGCCGGGAAAGATCCCATCAGATAACCGATTACTACGGCAACAAAGAGAGGAAGCACGAAACGCCGACGCTGTTTGTTTAATCGTTGCAAAAAAATCATAACAAAATTCCCAAGTATAATCAACGGTTCCTTGATTCCCTTGAATGAAACGGCTATATTGATGGGCAATTTTTGGATTATCCCCACGACTCATTCTCCCCTACGACTCGTGATCAAACCGGAAGTCAAAAAGATTCTTCTTCAGTTCAAGCAGGGCAAGCGATCAGAGGAAGAAGTGGTAAAGGCAATTTCATCCGGCATGGTTGAGACACTGGGTTTTGCAACGGTCGACCATCACCGGGAAATGCGACAAGGTTTCCCGGAAGTGATTTTTTGCGAGGGCAAATCCGAACAACAGGTTGCACAGATCGCAAAGAAAATCGTGAATCGCGGAGGCGTTCTTTTCGCTACGAGGGCGAATCCGAAACAGTTTTCCGCAGTAAGGAAAGTCGTTCGACGTGCCAGGTACAATGCAGTTGCACGAACAATCAGTTTCACCAATCGCGTCGAGAATACAACAGGACGAGGCACTATTCTCATTGTGACGGCCGGGACATCGGATTTGCCGGTTGCCGAAGAGGCATTTGAGACCGCTACAATCATGGGAAACGATGTTGACCGTCTCACAGATGTCGGTGTTGCCGGCATTCACCGGCTGCTGATGCAAAGCAAAAAGCTCCATTCTGCATCTGTCATTATCGTTGTGGCAGGAATGGACGGGGCGTTGCCGAGTGTTGTGGGCGGATTGGTTGACGTACCGGTTATCGCTGTGCCGACCTCCGTTGGTTACGGAGCCAACTTCGGCGGCGTTGCGCCACTTTTAGCAATGCTAAACTCGTGCGCAGCAGGCGTGATGGTCGCAAATATCGATAACGGATTCGGAGCCGGAGTCGCGGCAAGCCGGATAAACAGGCAGAGGGGCTGACAGCAACACGAGTCGTCTCAAGCCCGTGATGCGCTGCGGGCTGTTATTGTTCTTTAACATATCCAACTCAAGGAAAGGCCATGGCGAAGGACTTGTCGAAAGTCTGCTACTACGACACCATTCTTCAGACAATCGGGCGAACGCCGCTCGTCAGACTGAACAAGGTGACGGACGGGGCTAGTGGACTCATTCTGGCAAAAGTCGAAACATTCAATCCCGGCGGTTCAGTCAAAGATCGCATCGGGGTTTCCATTATCGAAGAAGCAGAACAGGATGGAAGATTGAAGCCGGGTGGCACGATTGTCGAATCAACCTCTGGCAACACGGGAATGGGCCTTGCGCTGGTGGCAGCCGTCAAGGGATACAAGACTGTCTTTACGTTGCCGGATAAAATGAGTATGGAGAAGATCCGTCTCCTGCGTGCATTCGGAGCCGAGGTGATTGTCACGCCAACTGCGGTTCCGCATGAATCTCCTGAAAGCTACACCGAAGTCGCGAAGAAAGTCGTTCGAGAAACACCGAATTCAATCCTCGCCAATCAATACTACAATCCCCGAAACCCCGAGGCACATTACAAAACCACCGGACCCGAAATCTGGGAACAGACAGGCGGGCAAATCGATTACTTCGTGTGCGGAGTCGGAACCGGCGGCACAATTACCGGAACGGGAAAATATCTGAAGGAAAAGAATCCCAACATCAAAGTCATTGGTATTGACCCGAAAGGCTCCGCGCTACGTGAGTATTACTACACGAAGAAGATCACACCTCTACTCAAAACATACAAAGTGGAAGGCATCGGGCAGGATTATGTACCGGGCACCCTCGACTTCACGTATATTGACGAGATGATTGAAGCCGACGATCGTGAATCATTCCTGATGGCACGACGCCTCACGCGTGAAGAAGGCTTGATGGTTGGCGGCTCCGCCGGAACTGCCGTGGCAGGAATGATGAAAGTTGCCGCGCGCTTCAAAGAACATGACGTTGTGGTTGTGTTGTTGCCCGATTTAGGAGAGCGGTATCTCAGCAAGATTTTCAATGATGATTGGATGAGGGAATACGGGTTCCTGCGTCCTGAAAGAATTACGGCACGGTATATCATCGAGTCGAAAGGCAAAGAGGTTCAGGGATTATTTGAAATCGACCCGCTAACAACCGTTCGCAAGACACTGGAACTGATGAGGCAGAAGGATATCTCCCAGATTCCTGTTCTTGAACGCGGCAAATCCGTCGGCTCGGTTCACGATTCCGAACTGATGGCGAAAGTCATGGCAAAGCCGTCGCTTGTCGATTCCCCCGTAAGCACGGTTATGGAACCGCCCTTCCCCGTTGTGAACATCGACACGTCCATTGATGATGTGGTGAAGCTGATGAAAGCCAAACACAACCCGGCGGTTCTCGTTGAAGATCAGGGAAAGATCACCGGCATCTTGTCGAGATACGATGTTATTGAATTCATGGGAAAGTGATTACCCACCAAAGGAACGGAATGAAGAAACAAGGATTTTCCACCAAGGCGATTCACGCCGGCCAACCGGCCGAACCTGTAACCGGCGCCATTATGACACCGGTTTTCCTCACCTCCACCTACGTACAGGAAGAACTTGGCAAGCATAAAGGCTACGAATACTCCCGCGTTTCGAACCCGACACGGACGGCCCTTGAGCAAAACATTGCAGCGCTGGAAAACGGAAAACACGGATTGGCATTCGGCTCGGGAACGGTAGCGGTCGATGCCATCATGCATCTCCTCAAACCCGGCGATCACGTCATACTCTCGTGGAATGTGTACGGTGGAACGTATCGCATTGCCAAGATGGTGTGGGAGGATTTCGGCTTGCAGTTCGATTTTGTGGATACAACAAATCTACAAAACGTCGAACGTGTTATCCGCCCCAACACGAAAATGTTGTTCATCGAAACGCCCACAAATCCCACGATGGAAATTACCGATCTGGCGGGAGCGGTGGAAATTGCCAAAAAGTTCAAACTGATTTCGGTAGTGGATAATACATTCGCCACCCCTTACCTCCAACAGCCGATGGACTACGGATTCGACATGGTTGTTCACAGCCTGACAAAGTATCTGAACGGCCACAGCGACATGTTAGGCGGATTCATTGTTACAAACAACGACATGTACAATGAGAGACTCCGCTTTTTGCAGAAGGCGGTCGGGGGAATCCTGAGTCCGTTTGATGCCTGGCTCTGTTTGCGTGGCACAAAGACCCTTGCGGTCCGCATGAAACAACACTGCGAAAGCGCAATGAAGGTAGCACAATGGCTGACAACTCAGAAGAAAGTGCAAAAAGTGTATTATCCCGGACTTGACAATCATCCGCAGCATGAACTTGCAAAGAAGCAAATGCGAGGCTTCGGCGGCATGATTTCGTTCGAACTGGGGAATATTGAAACGGCGGGAGCCTTCTTGAAGAAAGTCCGACTTTGTGCTTTGGCAGAGAGTCTCGGAGGAGTGGAAACGATTATCACACACCCAGCGACCATGACACATGCGGCAATCCCCGCCGAGCAACGGGCACGCATTGGTGTAACAGAAGGACTCGTGCGCATCTCGGTAGGCATCGAGGATGTGGAGGATATTCTCGCCGACATGGACAATGCACTGAATCGTTGACGGGTTACGGCGAGGAAAACTCCTCTCGAGAACGGGTGTTGCGGCAGCCATCCATTGTATTCATACTTGAATTTCACTATCTTTTTGCAGCATTGTAGCAGACCAATCATTTCGTATTCCTTTCAAATAGGCTCAACCGAACGATGAAAGCAGTGATCATGGCTGGAGGGTTCGGAACGCGACTGCGCCCGTTGACGTGTAACACTCCAAAGCCCATGGCGCCCGTTATGAACAAACCGATGATGCACCACATCGTGGAGTTGCTGAAACATCACGGCATCTCGGAAATGATCTCCACCCTGTACTACTCCCCTGAAGCGATCACCAACTATTTTGGCGACGGGTCACGACTTGGCGTGAAGATGAGTTACGTGAAAGCCGAGGCCGACTACGGAACCGCCGGAAGCGTGCGCAATGCGACAAAGGGAATTGATGAACGGATCCTCGTTATCAGCGGGGATGTGCTTACCGACTTTGACTTATCCGCTGCAATCCGGTATCACGAAGCCAAGAACGCAAAGGCCACGATCGTTCTCACACATGCAACAAATCCGCTGGCGTTCGGCGTTGTCATCACGGCAGAAGACGGCAAGATCACCCGCTTTCTTGAAAAACCTTCTTGGGGAGAAGTCTTCAGCGATACCATCAACACCGGCATTTACATTCTTGAACCGGATGTAATGGAGTTGATCCCGTATCGTGAGGAATTTGATTTCAGCAAGAATCTTTTCCCGCATCTCTTCCGCAACGACTTGGGATTGTACGGGTACATCGCGGAAGGATACTGGCGCGACATCGGAAACCTGAATGAGTATCAGGAAGCACATACTGACGCACTGAACGGTATCGTCAATATCAATATCGAGGGAAAGAAGGAGGGCAACTTGCGGTATGGCGAGGGTTGTTCGTTCCAACGCGAGAAGCTTTCCATTACCGGACACGTTGTGCTCGGCAAGAATGTTACGATCGGAGATGACGTCGCCCTCTCCAACTGCGTCATTGGCGACAACTGCGTCATCGGCCCGGGAGCCGTGCTTCGCAATACCGTGATTTGGAATGACGTCGTTGTCGGGCACAGTACGGAGCTTTCCACAGATGTTGTCTGCTCGCGCTGCTCTATCGGTGAAAAGGCCGTCATCGCCGAGAACGTATTCATCGGCGATGCCTGCTGGATTGGAAGAAAAGCGCAGCTCTCATCCAATATCAAACTCTGGCCTGAGAAGGTCGTTGAAGAAGGCGCCATCCTCACACGCAGTCTTGTTTGGGAGGATAAATGGTTGCGCGAGTTGTTTGCCGATGCGCGAGTGACCGGACTTTCCAATATCGAGATGAATCCTGAATTCGGCGCGAAATTGGGCGCAGCGTACGGGGCATTTATCGGGGAAGGCAGAACAGCAGTTACGTGCCGTGATTCCGACAACGTATCCCGCATGATGAACCGCGCGCTGATTTGCGGCTTGGTATCGGCGGGCGTTAACACAATGGACTTACGGGCAATGTCCATCCCCCTGCTGCGTCATGAATTGAGTACAGGCAAGGAGGCGGGCGGCATTCATGTCCGGCGGTCGCCGTTTGACAAAAATCTGACCGACATCATCTTCTTCGATGCAAACGGAAAGGACTTGCCTTCGGGAAAGACGAAGAACATCGAACGCCTGTTTTTCGGAGAGGATTTCCCCCGTGCCACACGCGACAAAGTGGGAAGCATCTTCTTCCCCGAACGAACGACGGAATCGTACCGGGAAAAGTTCATATCCTCCATCAACATGGATGCAATCAACAAGCGCAAGTTCAATATGGTGATCGATTATTCGAACGGCGTTGCTTCAACAATTTTCCCCATTATTCTGGGCTCATTTGATTGCCAGGTTATCGCGACCAACGCCCATCTCGATCCCAAACGGTTGACCCGCGATCAGTATGAATTCGACAACTCCATCAGGCAACTCTCCCACATCGTCACCTCGTTGCGATATGACATCGGCTGCCTCATTGACGCCGGAGGCGAAAAGATCTTCCTCGTCAATGAAAACGGAGAGGCCATCCACACCGACCGGCTGCTGACGATTGTGACCGAGCTTTTTCTTCAAACAAATCCTGATGCAACCGCAATTGCGGTTCCCATCACGTCATCCGGGGATATCGACATCATTTGCGGCCAACGGAATGTCTCCGTGCTCAAAACCCGGAACAGCCACCTTGCTATGATGGAGGCGGCAACCACCAAGCAAGTGCAATTTGTTGGTGGAAACAAAGGGGGCTTCATTTTCACGGACTTTTTTTTCGCAACGGACGCGATGTACTCCTTTGCGCGAATTCTCATGATGATGGCTATGACCGGCAAGCGGTTGGGAGACATTGACGCTGCACTGCCGCGCATGTACATGTCGAGACGTAACGTCAATTGTTCGTGGGAGCACAAGGGAAGGGTGATGCGACAGATTATGCGCGATTCGGAGGGCAAGCAACGTGATCTCGTGGATGGTGTAAAGGTACATTTGCAACACAACGGCCAGCGCGCTTCCGTGTTACTGTTGCCTGACAAGGAACGTCCCCTGTTTCATATCAATGCAGAGGCGCCGGACAAATCCGTTGCCGACGATCTGGCAAACCAATACGAGCGCAAGATTATTCACTGGCGCGACAAATCATAGGAGCGACTACACGCAATGAAGATTAGCGATCTCCTCACGGAGGATCTTGTTGTAACACAGCTTGAAGGCAACTCGAAGGACGATATCATTAACAGCATCGTTGATCTCGTTGCAACATCACCGAAAGTTCTCGACAAAGAGAAAGTGCGTGAAGCTGTTTTCGAGCGCGAGCAAATCATGTCAACCGGTGTCGGTGACGGGTTTGCCATCCCTCACGGAAAGACGGACGCCGTGTCAGACATAGCAGCGGCATTTGCCATAACCGCCGAGCCTATTGATTATGAATCGCTCGACGAAAAACCTGTGCGCCTTGTATTTTTACTGGTCAGCAAGGCGAACATGGTCGGACCTCATATCAAGTTGCTCAGCCGCATTTCACGCCTGATGAACAAGTCCGAGTTTCGGGAGAAGCTCCTTCATGTTTCCTCCCCGAAGGAAATCATCGAAATGTTCAAGCAGGAAGAGGCAACGTATTTTGAAGGATAGCGCTGCAGGATGACCAAGCAACGGGCACAGAAAGTACGCACAACTCCGGAACACGAATATCGCCTGACCATCGCCCCGCATTTCAATGCAGAACGGCAAGCCCGGACAGTACTTGTGACAATCGAAACGACCAGGAGGTTTGCCAGCTTTCGTTACGAGCTTGGAGTTCAGGAGAAACTCACAGGGAAAGAACTGCGACTCACAATCGTAGGCTTGAAAGCCCCTCAATTGAGTCTTCCTGCATCGGGCACGGCACAGTTTGTTCGAGAGTATGACAATTTGAAGGGAACATATTCTGTCACCATCGCAAGCCTCGATGGTACGGAAACAACGTTTGTCGTCAAGTTCACAGCAAAGAACATCACACTTCTCAAATCCCCAAAACAATCAATCGTTGAGTTGGTCGTTTCATGATTCCGATTCTGTTTGAAATAGGCCCCGTTAAGGTGTACAGTTACGGACTAATGCTGGGTATTGGATTTCTTCTCGGAAGCTACATTCTCTCCTTGGAATTCAAGCGCAAAGGTATCAACCCGAACTTCGCCAGCAATATTACCATCATAGCCTTGATCTTCGGCCTCGCCGGCGCAAAACTGTTGTACCTTATAGAAAACTGGAGCTCGTTCGTGCGGGCCCCGTTCGACATGATCTTTTCTGCTGGCGGATTGACGTGGTACGGTGGATTTATTGTCGGTATGACTGCTATCGTCGTCTATGTTCGATCAAAGATGCTTCCCATCCTCAAAGTTGTCGATGGCCTCGGTGTAGCGCTCTTGCTTGCATACGGCGTTGCCCGTTTGGGTTGCCACTTGTCGGGAGACGGCGATTACGGCTTTCCTACCGATTTGCCGTGGGGTACGAATTACGAAAACGGCACGTATCCTCCTTCACGGGCATTTTCCATTTTTCCCGAACTCACAAGCCAATACCCAAATGGCATCGTTCCCGACAACACTCCGTGTCACCCGACACCCGTGTACGAAATGCTCCTTGGTGTCGGCGGGTTTCTGTTGATGTGGTTGTACTTTAGAAAGAAGAACTATCCCGACGGAAAGCTCTTCGCCCTTTACCTTGTCCTGTCAAGTCTGTTCAGGTTCAGCGTGGAATTTCTACGCCTTAACCCTCGACTACTCTTCGGCTTGTCAGAGGCACAACTCATCAGCATCCCCTTGTTCCTTGGCGGCGTGATCTGGATTCTCGTACTGAACCGAAAACGTGAAGATGCGGATTCATGATACTCGTCGAACTATATTCCAAAGACGACTGCCCGCTCTGCGACGAGGCGATTGCTGTACTGGACAAAGTCCGTTCGGAAACACCCTTTACGCTCAAGGTTGTCAAACTCCTCCCGGGCGAAGAGAACTTTGATGAATTCAAGCACGATTTTCCCGTGCTTCACATCAACAAGCGGTTTGCATTCAAGCACCGGCTGAATGAAACGACGCTGAAGATCCGCCTGCAACAGGTGGCCAACGAGGGCAAAAGCGTGGCACTTGAAGATGACGTTGATTTCGGGGATGTAAACCGCGGATGATGTACGTCGCCAAAGGATTGGAAGCGCTCGGCATTGCATGCCTGGGTCTGGGTCTCATCCTTGGGATCAACAGTCCGACGCTGTGGGTTGAGCTGTATCTCTTTCTTCTCGGTATTTTTGTCTTTTTCATAGGATGGGGAATCGAGAAGATCATTGCTCGAAGACAGAAGGCAAAAAGTTCATCCTGAAGTTTCCACATCATGCCTGAAACAATTGTCGGCAGGAATCCGGTCATTGAAGCGCTGAAGGCCGGACGTGCCATCGAACATATTTCTCTCCTTTCCGGCGTACACGGAAAACCCATTGAAGAAATCCGCACACTTGCCAAGTCCCGGAACATCCCCGTCACCGAAATGCACCGCCAGAAGTTCCGTGAACTTGCCGACGATCAAATGACGCAGGGCGTCATGGCCGTACTTCGTACGCCGCACAAGTATGTGAGTGTTGATTCATTTTTTGAGATTGCCGCAGGACGAAACCAGCAACCGTTTCTGCTGATTCTCGACGAAATCGAAGACCCGCACAACCTTGGCGCGCTCATCCGTACCGCCGAGTGTGCCGGAGTGCATGGCGTGATTGTTCCGAAACATCACTCGGCTCCCGTTAGCTCGACTGTCGTCAAGACATCAGCAGGGGCAACAACACACATTGCCATCGCTGAAGTCACCAATATCGTGAACACTATTCGAGAGCTGAAGCAGGAGGGTTGCTGGATTGTCGGGTTGGATGGCACAGGCGACCGGTTGCACGATGCGGTTGACTATAGATCGCCCATTGCAGTGGTTGTTGGGAATGAAGGGAAAGGAATACGGCGGCTAGTGAAGGAGCATTGTGATTTTGTAGTGAGAATCCCCCTTCTGGGAAAAATCGAATCACTCAACGCATCAGTCGCAGGTGCGGTGGCTATGTATGAGGTTGTGCGGCAGCGAACAAACAAGCAGAATTGATCTACTCTTCGGGTTCATCCCCCCGCATCAATCCGAATTTTTTCATCTTGTTGTACAGATGGCTCCGCTGGATGTCGAGGGCTTCCGCCGTCTTGCTGATGTTCCACTTGTTTTCATCCAACATCTTCTTGATGTATGCCGCCTCGGCCCTGTCCTTGAAATCCTGAAACGTCCCTCCAAGACTCAACAGATCATCAAACTCGGTTTTTGTGCCGGCAGCACCCTTCTCAATCTGTGCCGCCTCGATGGTATTCGAGGGAGTCATGATCACGAGACGTTCCACAATGTTGCGCAGTTCACGAACGTTGCCTGGCCAATCCATCATCTTCAATTTATGCAGCGCTTCAATCGAAAACTTCTTCTGCCCCATGCCGTACCGGAGACAGATGTCTTCTGCAAACGATGTGGCCAGCAAAGGAATATCATCACGGCGTTCACGCAACGGCGGCACATGAATAGGAATGACATTCAGGCGATGAAACAAGTCCTCGCGAAAGCGACTTTGCTTGATTGCCTCCGCAATGTTCTTGTTCGTTGCCGCAATCACCCGAACATCAACGGCAATCTGTTTCGTGCCGCCCACACGTTCGATTCTCCCCTCTTCCAACGCCCGCAAAACTTTCGCCTGCGCATTCAGGCTCATGTCGCCAATTTCATCAAGGAAGATCGTGCCGGCATCCGCTTGTTCGAATTTCCCAATGCGCTGGTTCGTTGCCCCCGTAAATGCCCCTTTCTCGTGTCCGAAGAGTTCTGACTCAATCAGTTCGTTCGGTATTGCTGCACAGTTCACTTCAACGAGGGATTTTTCCTTCCGTTTACTCTGCCGGTGAATAGCCTTTGCGACGAGTTCTTTCCCCACGCCATTCTCCCCCGTAATCAAGACACGGGCATCCGTCGGCGCGACGCGTTCTATCACCGTCAGCACATCTTTGATTTTCTGACTTTCGCCGAGAATGACGCTTTTCCCCTCGACCCTCTCTTTCATCAACTTGTTTTCAAGCAACAACTGCTTTTTGTCAAGGGCGTTGCGCAGCTAATCAACAGTTGCAAATATCTTTGTCAGAAGTTTGGAGGGAAATCGAAACTTGCATAAGGTGGGTTGCCTCGACAGCAGTTTCAATCGTGCCGTGACCGGAGATCATGACGACAGGCAGGTCGATTTCCGTTTCTTTGATCTTGCGAAGTACCTCAAGCCCGTCCATGCCGGCCATTTTGATATCAAGCAGGACAAGGTCAAACTGCATAGCAGTAAGTCGCGACAATGCTGACATGCCATCTTCCGCAAAATGCACGTCGTACTTCGCGTATTGCAGAATCATGCGGAGTGAATCGCGTATCGCTTTGTCATCATCAACAACGAGAATGGACTTCATCGATCCTCCTGAATGAGATCTAATGCGCCGCATGGCGGCACCGAAACCGAGTCACGCCCGGCAATCGAATAGCGTAAAAATGCCGAGGGAAGAACGTTCTTATCTTCCAACAATCTCAACCCGAATTCCTGTCCGTGCCGGTTCGCCCGGAAATCACGTTCATCCAATGCACCGTCAACAATGATCTTGTCTTCGCCCCATTCGATAAACGAGCCTATACGTTCAGCAACATCGCGTGATTCGAACGTGTATGCAAGAAACGCCGAGCCGAAAAAGTGCTGCAACTTGTCCCGGTCACCGGCAGCTCCTGCCGGCGAATCATCATAGAGTGTTTTCGGAAGGGCGCTCACCCGAGAGCGAAACTCCTCCTCGAACTCCGACGTCAGAGGAAACCAGAGCAACGGCCCGACAACCGGCAGCTTGACGCCAAATCTTCTGTGGTCCATTGTTGCTGCCAGCGAGATGAACAGCGCTTCGTACGCATTGTTCCAACTCAGCCTCATCGCTTTGTCGAAAATTGCGTCAACCGCGCTGAGGTCGCCAAATGACTTTTTGAACCCGGTAAACTCCTCGCTACGGATATATTCTTTCAGGTGATAGACGTCTTGTACAACTTTCGGCAACACAAACGGTGCAAAGAAACTGATCAACTCGGGAATCTCGGCGCGTTCGTCAAACACCGGGGCCGCGGGTTGCGAGTATACAGATGCCGGAACAGCAAGCAACAATCCAACCAGCATAGAAAGCAAGAAACCGTTCATCCTCAGCGCTCCAAAACTGTGCCGGTGGATTACGTTTGAATAACGCCGGGATTAAACTGCGGAAAATCGGGATTGTGCATTGCCATCTCAATTCCCCTGGAAACGATGTTGCGTGTCTCCGCGGGATCAACAATTCCATCAACCCACAATCGTGCGGCGGCAAAGTAGGGGTTCGTCTCTTTTTCGTAACGTTGCTGGATTTCAGCGAGCAACTGCTGTTGTTGCTCTTTGCTGATGTGTTTGCCGCCCTTTTCCATCTGCTGAATGCGAATTCCTAACAATGTCTCGCTCGCCTGCTTCCCTCCCATCACGGCAATCTGTGCAGTCGGCCAAGCATAGATCAAGCGAGGTTCGTACGCTTTGCCGCACATTGCGTAGTTTCCCGCCCCGTAACTATTCCCGACCATGAATGTGAACTTCGGAACGATGCTGTTTGCGACGGCATTCACGAGTTTCGCGCCATCCTTGATAATGCCGCCATGTTCAGCACGACTTCCGACCATGAACCCTGTGACATCCTGGAAAAATACCAGCGGGATGCGCTTCTGGTTGCAGTTCAGAATGAAGCGCGTTGCCTTGTCGGCGCTATCACTGTAGATCACCCCGCCGACCTGCATCTCGCCTTTTGCAGTTTTCACAACCGAACGCTGGTTCGCGACAATCCCGACCGCCCAACCATCAATACGGGCGTAGCCGGTAACGATGGTCTTGCCATAGCCCGCCTTATACTCGTCGAGTTCACTTCCGTCGAGAATGCGCGCAAGAATTTCATACGTGTCATACGGCTTCGTGCGATCTGCAGGAAAGAGGCCGTAGATTTCTTCAGCGGGAAATTCCGGCTGAACGGGTTCGATCCTGTCAAACCCTGCTGTCGGCTTGTGGCCGAGTTTACCGACAATGCTACGGATTTTCTGAATCGCTTCGTCATCATTGGCCATTTTGTGGTCGGTGACGCCGCTGATTTCACAATGGACTGTAGCTCCGCCGAGCAGTTCGTTTTCAATCTCTTCGCCAATTGCCGCTTTCACTAAATGCGCACCGGCAAGGAAGACGCTTCCGGTCTTATCAACAATCATCGCTTCGTCGCTCATGATCGGGAGATACGCACCGCCCGCCACACACGGTCCCATGATTGCAGCAATTTGTGTGATGCCGAGCGACGACATGACGGCGTTGTTCCGGAAGATGCGGCCGAAATGTTCTTTGTCCGGAAAGATTTCACTTTGGAGAGGGAGAAACACACCCGCGGAGTCGACGAGATACACAATCGGGAGCCTGTTTTCGATGGAGATTTCCTGCGCACGCAAATTCTTTTTGGCAGTGATCGGAAACCACGCCCCTGCCTTGACTGTCGCATCATTGGCAACGATCACGACGTCCCGTCCATGAATCTTGCCGATGCCGAACACGGTTCCTGACGACGGGGCTCCTCCATATTCCTCATACATTTCGTACGCGGCAAAAAGGCCGACTTCAAGGAAGTAACTCCCGGGATCAATCAGCTTTTCAATGCGTTCCCGTGCCGAGAGCTTTCCTTTCTGATGAAGTTTCTCAATCGCCGCCTTGCCGCCGCCGAGTTTGACTTTTTCAGCCATCTCGCGAACGAACTTCAGCCGGGATGTGAAATTCTCCTCATTTTTTTGAAACGAGGGAGAATGTTTGAGTTCCGTTCCGATACGCGCCATAGATTACATTGCCAGCAATTGTCTTGCAATAACCATCTTTTGAACTTCAGAAGTCCCTTCACCGATCGTCATCAACTTCACATCACGATACAACTTTTCGACCGGAAATTCCTTGATGAATCCGTAGCCGCCATGAATTTGTACGGCTTCGTTGGTTGCACGCACAGCGGCTTCGCTGGCAAAGAGTTTCGCCTGAGAAACCGCGAGCGTGTAGTCCATTCCATTCGTTGCCATCCATGCTGCCCGTTGGGTTAGCAGCCGGGCGGCATTGATTTCAGTTGCCATATCGGCAAGCTTCCATTGGATGCCTTGAAACTCCGCCAGCGCCTTGCCAAATTGATGCCGCTCCTTTGCATACTTCACGCTCGCATCGAGCGCGCCTTGAGCAATGCCTACTGAAAGGGCCGCAATGCCGATCCGTCCGCCATCGAGAACGGTGAGCGCCTGTTTGAATCCCTGCCCTACTTCCCCGATCAGATTTTCCCCGGGCACACGAACGTTATCGAATATCAACGTTGCGGTATCGCTGCAGCGCATGCCGAGTTTGTTTTCTTTCTTGCCGATGGTGAATCCTTTCATTCCTTTTTCAAGAATGAAGGCCGAGATGCTCCCCTTCCCTTTCGACCGGTCCGTCATCGCCATGATGACGTACGTTCCGCCGACCGACCCTTGCGTTATGAATGTTTTGCTCCCGTTGAGAATCCAGTCCTTGCCGTCGCGGGCAGCGATTGTTTTCATCCCTCCCGAATCACTCCCGGATCCGGGTTCCGTCAGCCCCCACGCGCCGAGTTTGCGCCCGCTGGCAAGATCGGGAACGTACCGCTTCTTCTGCTCTTCATTGGCAAACTTCATGATGTGCCCCGTACACAGACTATTGTGCGAAGCGACGGTGAGGGCAATTGACGGATCGACTTTCGCAATCTCTTCAATGATGACAATCGCCTCCATCTCACTCAATCCGGCACCGCCAAGTTCTTCGGGCCACGTCATTCCCATGAAGCCGAGATCGGCCGCTTTCTTCGCAATGTCGTGAGGAAATTCCTGTGACTCGTCATACTTCATGACGTAAGGGCGCATCTCCTCTTCAGCGAACTTGCGCGCAAGCTCTTGAACGGCCTTCTGGCTTTCGGTGAGATTGAAGCTCATTCCGGTTGCTTCTGACATCGGGTTTCTCCTAGTGATTACGGAAATTATTGATTAATTCATGCGCAAGGTCGTACGGAGTTGTCGTGAACGAAACAACATCATCCATCCGGGAAGAGAGCATACGTTGTCGTTCTTCACTCCAGAAATCCGTACGGAGTGTATCGGCTACAAGCTCACGAATACGTGACTCCATTCGTGAGCGCCGCTTCTTCTGCAGTTCCTTGCTTTGTTCGAGGAACGTCCGATGCTCGCTGATTTTCGCGGCGATCTCTTCAATCCCCTTTCCTTCGCTGGCTATGCATTTCAGCACATCAGGATTCCAGGCACTTGCCGGCTTGAAATGCAGAATCATCTTGATGGACATCACCGCCTGTTCGGCCCCGGCGCGATCAGCTTTGTTCAGCACAAAGAAGTCCGCAATCTCCATCAAACCTGCCTTCATAGCCTGTATGGAATCGCCCGACTCGGGCACGAGAACCACAACGGTTGAATCTGCAGCTCCGGCAATATCCAGTTCCGATTGGCCGACACCGACTGTTTCCATGATGATAATATCTTTCCCCGACGCGTCAAGAACATCGGCTGCCTCCATTGCCTTCTTGCTCAATCCTCCAAGACTTCCCCGCGAAGCCATGCTTCGAATGAACACATCTTCGTCCAACTCAACATCCGTCATGCGAACCCGGTCGCCAAGCAATGCCCCGCCCGTAAACGGACTCGTCGGGTCGACGGCGATGATCCCGACACCGAGATTTTGCCGTCGATAGTATTGTGCAAGTTTGTTTGTGAGCGTGCTTTTGCCGGCTCCCGGGGGGCCGGTTATTCCAATGCGGTACGCACGACCTGTCTTCGGAAAAATCGAACGCAGCAATTCCTCCGAGCCATCAAGCTCATTCTCAACAAGAGAGATTGCCCGGGCGGTTGCAATGCGGTCGCCCTCAAACAACAGCCCCGAATCGACAGCCGATCTACGCGCCATATCCCTCTTTCGATCTGAAGTACTCGACAGTTTTCCGAAGTCCTTCCTCCATTGAAACAGTCGCCCTCCATCCTAATTGCATTTTGATTCGAGCAGATGTGAGAACGCTGCGCAATTGTTCGCCTTTCTTGGCCGGACCGTGACGCTCCTCTGCCGGGGAACCGGTAAGTTTTTTGAGATGATGGAAGAGTTGGTTGACATCCGTTTCAATTCCGGTTCCGATATTGAACACGTGCGAGCCTTCACAGTTGAGCGCCAGAACGTTTGCTTGAACGACATCCCCCACAAACACATAGTCACGCGTTTGCTTCCCTTCGCCGTTGATGACAGGTTGCTGACCGCTAAGAAGTTTTGTTGTGAAGATTGCAACAACGCCCGCTTCGCCTTCCGGATTTTGGCGCGGCCCGTAGATATTTGCATAGCGAAGACTGACAGAATTGATGCCATACACAGCCTTGTAGTAAAAGAGATATTGTTCGGTCGTGAGCTTCGCCACGCCGTATGGTGAAATCGGGCGGGTCGGATGAAGTTCATCGGCGGGAAAATAATCTTGTTCACCATAAATCGCCCCGCCGCTGGATGCAAAGATCACGCGTTTCACACCCGTTGCAACGCAACACTCCAGCATTGTGAGTACGCCGATGATGTTGACGGAAGCGTCATAGACCGGATCTTCGACGGATCTGCGAACATCCATTTGTGCTGCGTGATGATTGACGACATCGAAATTGCCGGCCTGAAAAATCTTCCTCACAGCCTCGGTATCCCGAAGATCAACCCTGTGAAATGTCGCCGCCGGATTGATGTTGATTTGCCGGCCTGTGGAGAGATTGTCCAGAATCGAAACGTTGTGGCCCTGCGTTATGTATTCATCTACAATATGAGATGCGATGAATCCGGCACCGCCGGTAACAAGTATATTCAACCTGTTTTCCCTTTCCGAAATCACATACTGCCTTCAAGAAACTGCCACGCCGTGAAAGCATAGACAACACCAACGACTGTTACCCACGACGAAGCAACAACCCGGTTCCGACGAATATTGAAAAACTCCTTCATCCTTTTTGTGTCCGCGAACAACGCGACGCCCCCTGCCGCGAACATCGCTGCAACTGGCATGAGCGGGAGCCTGTACCGCGCCTCGCAATGCAACAAGACTTGCATACCTGTAAAAAATACCACCGCTAGCAAGATCGGAACGAAGGGTCTTGTCTTCCATCCCATCGTCATCAATCCGAATCCCGCAAACACGTACATCACCATATCGCCCGCAACACACACCGCCTGAAGTCTCGTATCCGAGTCTGTGTTTGAGATGGGATAGATCCAGTGCATATAGAATTTCTTCAGAGCAAGAGTTGCCGCATTTCCCGGTTCTGACAGAACATATTCGATAGCAAGCTTTCTGCCCAGTGCACTTCTTTCTGTTTCCGTTGATCTGGTCAGATTCAGATTGTGTTCCGCCGCTCTCAACCGGAACCATTCCTCGAAGCCCGGTTTACTGCTCCATGTTCCTGTCGAATACGGGTTGTTGCCGAGCAGCAGGGAGATTCCGCCCCACGAGGAGATCGGAACAAATTCGCCGTGAACATTATAGTTACGAATCGTCCACGGCGTGAGAACAATCAGCCAGGCAACAATTGCAACTGCCAACGAGCCAGCATACACGCCGGGTTGTTTCCGATACGCCACAAGAAGCACGGCAATCAGGAAAATAAAGAAGCCGAAGAACACAGCCCTCGTCAATGTGGCGAAGCCCGCAAGGATGCCTATCAACGCTCCGGTTGCAATCGTCGGGTGTTTGCGTTGGCGTTCCAGCAAGATGAATGAAGCGAGAACGAAGACAATGTACAACGATTCCGTCTGAAGCAACGTCGAATAGATAACAAGCCCCGGGTATAGGGCAATGAACGCGGCCGCAATCAGGGCAACAAACCTGCGGCCGGACAAATCGAGAGTCAGCACAAATCCCAGCCAGATTGCCAATCCGCCGAGGAC
This sequence comes from Bacteroidota bacterium, assembly GCA_019637975.1. Classification (NCBI taxonomy): domain Bacteria; kingdom Pseudomonadati; phylum Bacteroidota; species Bacteroidota bacterium. The sequence continues at coordinate 57,770 of JAHBUR010000001.1, forward strand.
GCATCCGAGCACATGCGGGGCAAGCAGCCCATCTCCCAACACTCGAAAAACAACCGACAAGAGAAAGGGCCAAAGGGGAGCCTTTGTTGACCACTCGCCGTTGGAATCAATAAACGGCTGGCCCTGCGCAAGTTTTGTCGCCAGCGAAACATATTCCCGTTCATCGCCGGTGTACCCTTGAAGATGCAAGTAGCCAACAAGACTCACTCTCAAGATAAAACCGACCAGAACAATCAGCAGAACATCTTGATATGACCTGAGCCATCGCATCAATGCACAAATGCCTTCTTGCCTATATCACGGCGGTAATGCGCACCGGCAAACGATATCTTGCCAACCGCGTTATATGCATCTTCGATCGCGCCGGCAAGATCGGATTTGAGTGCTGTTACACCGAGAACCCTTCCCCCAGCAGTAACCAGGGTGCCTCCCTGGGATTTCGTTCCGGCGTGAAACACCAGAACATTGTTCACTCCCGTCAACTCATCAAGGCCATCGATTTCAATTCCTGTCGGATACTCATCAGGATAGCCGACAGAAGCCAGCACAACACACACAGCAGATTGTGCGTATGCCGCCGACAAGCTGTCCTTGCGCAATGTTTCAATGCGTCCTTCGCATGTTGCTTCGAACAATTCCACAAGGTCGCCGTTGAACAGCGGCAAGACAACCTGAGTCTCCGGATCACCGAAGCGGCAGTTGTACTCAATGACCCTCGGGCCGCTTGCCGTGATCATCAGGCCAACATACAAACATCCTTTGTACGGGCGTCCTTCAGACGCCATTCCGGCGAGTGTTGGTTTGATGATCCTTTCTTCGACGTCGCGCAGAATGTCAGGAGTAACGATCGGCGCCGGAGCGTAGGCACCCATTCCGCCGGTGTTCTTTCCTCTGTCACCATCGAAGACGCGCTTGTGATCCTGCGCCGGTGCAAGCGTGACGAAATCCTTTCCATCACAGATGGCAAACACGGAGGCTTCTTCGCCTTCAAGAAATTCTTCAACAACAATTGTGTCGCCTGCCGAACCAAATTGCCGTTTCATCTCTTCAAATGATGCAAGGGCCTGTTCATGAGAAGAGCAGATGAGAACGCCTTTTCCTGCCGCGAGTCCGTCTGCTTTCAAGACAACAGGCATGGTGGTACGCGAGAGGTAGTCGTTCGCTTCGGCACTTTGCGAGGCGGTGAATTTCTTGTATCGTGCCGTTGGAATTCCGTGCCGCTCCATGAATTCTTTGGCGAACGCCTTGCTCCATTCGAGTTCGGCTGCGCGCTTTGTGGGGCCGAATGCCTTCATGCCATTTGCCTCGAACAGGTCAACGATCCCGTCTGCGAGAGGTTGTTCCGGGCCGACAACTGTCAAGTCGATTTGTTGCCGCTTTGCAAAATCAAGAAGTCCCTCAAGTGCCGTTGCCCGCATCGGCAGACACTCGGCAAGTTCGCCGATGCCCGGGTTTCCGGGCGAACAGAAGATTTCCCTGACCTTCGGGCTTTGCCTGATTTTCCAGACCAAAGCATGCTCACGAGCGCCGGAACCGATGACGAGTATTTTCATTTTATTTCAGCTATCCAATTCAAATCCCTGATACGAGCAACATCATCTACACTGCCAACAGCGATTCAAACAATCTGACTAGCTTGCCTGTCAATTTCGGCCGATCATATTTCTCAACAACCTCCTGCACGGGGCCGCGCAACGTTCCCTCTTCATACTGACGATAGAATTTCTCTATGGCATGCTTGATGGCATCAACATCGTTTGGCGCCGTTACGACTCCTCCGGCTTCGAGGATTGTCTGCTTCATAAACCCGTCCGGCACGCAACCAAGAATCGGCTTGCGGGCACCGATGTACTCATATACCTTGCCGGGTGAGCCGACATTATCACCGACAATCATCCACAAGACATCCGATGCAACAAGATTGTTGACACATTGACGATGGGGCAAATAATCAACAACAATGACGGAATCTTTCAGTCCAAGCTTTTGGACGAGTTTGATGTTTTCCTTCCTGAACTTTCCGATAAATAACGCCTCGATGCGATCACGGAGGCGCGGCTGCTCTTGAAACAACGCGTGAAGCGCCTGCAGAAAGTACGTTGGCACTCTGTCTTCCCAAAAGACTCCGGCGTAGGTAATTCTCATCTTGTTCGTTCTGGAAATAACATCATCGGCATCTGCCGCAGCAAAATCATCAGGATCATAGCCTTGCGGGATGATTTCGACATCATTGTAGCCCAGGAAGCGGTGGCGTTTGATCAACAGCTCCTTCACGTTGCGATTGGTTGTGACGACATGGCTGCTTGCTTTCAGGGCGTTCCGTTCCAACCGGATTGTACGCAACTTGTGATAGGGAGTCGGGTAGAATTTGTGGGGATACTCAACCCACGCGTCCCGATAGTCGAACACCAACGGGATGTTGAGATGGGACTTGATCTCCGCTCCGATGAGAAAATCCGTAAACGGAGGGGCGGTGGCAAAGAGCAGATCAAACGGTTTCGCTTGATGCAACTCCAGCGCCTTCCGCACCGCCTTCCGTTTCCATCCGATCTTGTTGTCGGGAATGAAGAATGTATCACTGACACGACTCAGGAATTTCCTCGTGCGCTCCGACGGGAGCTTCACGGTGCCCTTCCTCGCTAAAACCTTCCCCGGTCCAGCCGCGTTTGTGCGGACGATTTCGACATTCCTTCCCTCCAACTCCTTCAGAAGCGTATCATCATGCGCAAAGTAGCCCACAGGCTCGACAGTCAGCACCGTAGGTTTCCATCCGAATTCGGGAAAGTACTTGACAAATTTCAACGTCCGTTGAACTCCGCTCAATCCCATCGGAGGAAAGTAGTAGGCAATGACAAGAACCCGTCGCTCGTCCATCGTCTGCGGACTTTCTTGAGCTCGGACTGTCACGGTTTCAATCATTCCGCTGGATACGTTTGATTTCTTACAGATTGATAAGCTCTTTCGGAGCCTCGTTGAGAACGTGGCAGCCGGCATCATTCAGTAACACATCATCTTCGATCCGAACGCCGCCGAAGTCGGGCACATACACTCCGGGCTCAATAGTGATTACACTGCCGCTGCGCAACCGTTCCTTGCTCAACTGTGACACTTTCGGGCGCTCGTGAACCTGCAAGCCGAGTCCGTGACCGAGCGAGTGATTGAAGTACTTGCCGAGTCCGCCCCGTTCAATGCGCTTCCGTGCAACTGCATCAAGGTCTTTTGCCCACATCGAGCCCCGGGCAGCATCAATGGCATCCTGCTGCGCGTCCTTCACAACCTGGTATATTCTCTTTGCACGGGAACTCACATTGCCAACGGCAATAGTTCTTGTGATATCCGAGTTGTATCCGTCGACCACACAACCGAAATCGAGCGTGACGAATTCGCCGGAACGGATTTTCTTTCTGCTTGCGCGGGCGTGCGGAAACGCTCCGCGTGTGCCGCTGGCGACAATAATTTCAAACGCATCACGCTGGGCACCGAAGCGTTTGTGGAGATAGGAAATCTCTGCCGCAATTTCCAGCTCCGCTACTCCCGGCCGGATCATATCCAGCACTTCGTGGAAGACCTTGTCGGAAACCTTTGCAGCACGGCGCATATTGTCAATCTCCATCTCGTCTTTCACCAACATCACGTTCTCGACAATGTCGGCCGTTGAAGCAAACGAGGTCTCAGGAAAGAGCCGTCGCAGAACCCTGTATTGCGCGTAGGTGATCTGGTTGGATTCGAATCCCGTTTTCCCGGCACCGCTCAGCAATGCCCGCGCAGCGGCTTCTTCGTACAATCCCCCGTGTGTGATGATGATGCGCCTGCAGCCCTTCACCTCTTTTGAAGCTTGCAGCGTGTAACGTACATCCGAGAGAAATGCCGAAGATCTCTGAGTAACGATGAGCAGGGCGTTGGATCCGGTAAACCCCGTCAGGTAGCGGATATGCGGCAGTGATGAGACGATGAACGCATCGAGCCCTTTTTCCCGCACTTCTTGACGTACACGCACAATTCTGTTGTGTGTCATCTGGAACAAATCATCCGTGGTAATTCGGGGCTTCTTTGGTAATGGCAATGTCGTGCGGGTGACTTTCGCGCAACCCGGCATCTGTCATTCGCACAAACTTCCCGTTCTTCTTCATCTCGTTAATAGTCGCACAACCGCAGTATCCCATCGCGGCACGCAATCCTCCGACCATCTGATAGATGGTGTCTTCAAGAGGGCCTTTGTAGGGAACGCGGCCCTCGATCCCTTCGGGCACGAGTTTCTGAATATCATCTTCAGCATCCTGGAAGTAGCGATCCCTGCTGCCTTCCTTCATGGCGCTGAGGGAGCCCATCCCGCGATAGATCTTGTAACTGCGGCCTTCGTAGAGAACTTTTTCGCCCGGACTTTCATCAACGCCGGCAAATAATCCGCCGATCATGATCGTATCTGCACCGGCAGCTATCGCTTTGGCAATATCGCCTGTTTGCTTGATGCCGCCGTCGGCAACTATGGGAATGCCTGCGCGTGCAGCCACTTTCGCGCAAGCCATGATAGCCGAGACTTGCGGAACGCCGACACCCGCAACTACGCGCGTCGTGCAAATCGAACCCGGCCCGATACCAACCTTCACGGCATCGACTCCTGCTTTAATCATATCGCGAGTCGCTTCGGCCGTGCCGACATTTCCGGCAATCAAGTCGAGCCTTGGAAACTTCTTTCTGACTTTGCCTACCGCATCAAGAACTCCGCGCGAATGGCCGTGTGCAGTATCAATCACGATAACGTCAACATCGGCTTTCATGAGTTCCGCGACCCGCTGGAGAATGTCGGCTGTTACTCCGACAGCGGCCCCGACGCGCAAACGTCCGTGCTTGTCCTTGCAAGCGTACGGATGTTTTCGCTTTTTCAGGATGTCTTTGAATGTGATCAAACCCTTCAGTACCCCGCTCTTGTCAACAACCGGCAGCTTCTCGACTTTATGCTTTTGAAGAATTCGCTCGGCTTGTTCAAGACTTGTTCCCTGTGGCGCGGTAACCAGGTTGTCCTTGGTCATGATGTCGACAACCAGTGCGTCTTCGTCAGGCTCGAATCTCAAATCCCGATTGGTAATGATTCCGATGAGCTTTCCACCCCCATCGACAACGGGAATGCCTGAAATTGAGTACTTCTTCATCAATTTCAGCACATCCCGGACCTTCAGGTTTGCCCGAACGGTAACCGGTTCGAGGATCATGCCGCTTTCGGAGCGCTTCACGAGAAGCACTTCCTCGGCCTGACGGGCGATCGACATGTTCTTGTGAAGAATGCCGATGCCCCCTTCGCGCGCCATGGCAATCGCCATTCCGGATTCTGTCACCGTATCCATCGCCGCGCTGACGAGCGGCACATTGAGCGTAATGTTGCGCGTCAGTTTTGTGCGGATGTCGACTTCACGCGGCAGAACGTTGGATTTTGCAGGAACGAGAAGAACATCATCGTACGTGAGGGCTTCAAAAAGGACTTTATCTTTCACAGGGGAATGTTCAATGGAAATCGTAGAAACAGTTTACTGTTACACATGAAGGATTCCTATACAAATGCAGGAATTCCAGTAATATCCTCTCCGACAATCAGCGTATGCATCTCATGCGTCCCTTCGTACGTGATTACGGATTCAAGATTCGCCGCATGTCGCATAACGGGATATTCATCAAGAATTCCGTTTGCCCCGAGAATGCTGCGTGCTTCACGGGCAATCTGTAATGCGTGATAGACGTTGTTTCGCTTCGCGAAAGAGATTTGCTGAAAGCGGACTTTCCCGGAATCTTTCAATCTGCCAAGTTGGAGGCAGAGGAGTTGCGCCTTCGTAATCTCATTCAGCATATGAACAAGCTTCTCCTGCGTTAGCTGGAAGGATGCAATCGGCTTGTCGAACTGGATGCGTGTTTTTGCGTAGTTTAATGCCGAGTCGTAACAAGCCATCGCCGCACCGATTGCGCCCCACGCAATTCCGTACCGGGCTTGCGACAAGCAACTTAGAGGCAGTTTCAATCCTTCTCCGTTAGGCAGAATATTTTCTTTCGGGATAAAGACATCTTGCAGAATCAATTCCGACGTAACAGATGCGCGAAGCGAGTGCTTCCCCTTCATCTCGGGAGCTGAAAATCCTTTTGTCCCCTTCTCAACAAGAAATCCGCGAACAACGCCCTTCAACTTCGCCCACACCACTGCAACATCGGCAAGGGTGCCGTTTGTGATCCACATTTTTGCGCCATTGAGAACATAGCCGTCACTCGTTTCCTCAGCACGCGTTATCATGCCGCCGGGATTTGAACCGAAGTCCGGTTCGGTCAATCCGAAGCAACCTATTGCCTCGCCTTTTGCGAGTCGAGGAAGCCAGTAGTCCTTCTGCTTTTCGGAGCCGTAGGCAAAAATCGGAAACATGACCAATGAACTTTGCACGGAAGCAAAGCTGCGAACACCGCTATCACCCCGTTCAAGTTCCTGCATTACCAAGCCGTAGGCAACGTTATTCATTTCGGCACAGCCGTATTTCGCGGGGAGTGTGGAGCCGAACAATCCGAGGTCAGCCATCTTTGTTACAAGATCCATCGGGAATGTTCCGGCGCGTGCATGCTTCTCGATAATCGGAATGACATTATCATCAACAAACTCGCGGACCGTGTTGCGAACAAGAAGCTCTTCTTCAGAAAGAAGGCTATCTAAGTTCATATAGTCTACTCCCTGAAACTTCTGCATAGAACTCCTTGGAAAGATATGAACATGAAGAAATGCCCTGTTCACAAAAAGCAACACAGGGCCGGAAAGTGAATAAAATCTGGACAAAATGAACACAAAATCGACGGAAAAATCAAGGAACAGGCTGGCTCAAAAAAGGAAGAAAGCCGCCGAAGTTGGTCAGACCCGGCGGCTTTCCGTAAGGAGAGTTATATGTGGTACTGGTCACCTTGTTAGACGACTTGACCCTGAAAAGGTTGCACTTCTTGTCGGGGTTTTTTTGAGTTGGGAAGACGTTTAGGAGCTTCGTGAGTTGCATTCAAATGCAGAACTCACTCGTCGCTGAAGCCGTATTTCTTGAGCTTAAGGTAGAGGGTTTTTTTGGAGATGCCAAGCTCGGCGGCGGTCTTGCCTCGATTCAGATTGTTTCGCCTGAGTGTCTGCTCAATATGCCGCCGTTCAAGCTCTTCAAGGGGAATTGTTTTGTGCGAGGAATTAGAAGTAGCATCGTCGGATTCATACAATGCGAAGAGCTTGTCGCTTCGCTGAATGTGCATCGAAAGGTCGGACGGTTCGATAACCTCTCCGCTGGAAAGGAGCACAGCTCCTTCCAGCACATGCTCCAATTCACGGACATTGCCCGGCCAGTCATAGTTCATCAACAAATCGATCGTCGCCGGAGCCAGCCGTTTCGGATCTCTCAGTCTTCCTTTCTTTTGCATGAAATAATCGGCAAGAAACGGGATGTCTTCTTTGCGTTCCTTCAACGACGGAACCTGGAGCGTTACAACATTCAGGCGATACAGCAAATCCTCGCGAAAGCGCCCGGTTGCAACCTCTTCACGCAAATCCTTGTTGGAAGCACTGACAACGCGGACATCCACCGTAAGCACATTTGTTCCTCCCACGCGACGGAACTCGCCGCTTTCAAGAAAGCGCAGAAGTTTCGGTTGTATTGCCGGGCTTATATCTGCGACTTCATCAAGAAAGAGCGTACCCCCGTTGGCAACTTCCACTAACCCTTGCTTCGATGTGTAGGCGTTCGTGAATGCTCCCTTTTCGTGTCCGAAGAGCTCAGTCTCGAGTAACGAATCCGGAATGGAAGCGCAGTTCACAGCCACAAACGGGCGATTATTGCGGGGACTCTTCCGATGAACGAAGCTTGCCACCAGTTCCTTCCCTGTACCGCTCGCTCCCTGAATCAGAACAAATGAGTCGCTGTTCGCGAATCGCTCCGCGCTTTCAATCATTTTGAGGAAGGCGGGACTTTGTCCGATCAGTTCGTTCGACCCTCCCTTCCTTACCAGCTCGCTTTTCATCAACTTGTTGTCGATGAAAAGTTCTTTTCGCTCGATTGCGCGGTGAATAGTGTTGAACAGTTCGTCGATATCGTACGGCTTGGCGAGAAAATCGTACGCTCCCATCTTGATAGTCTGGATAGCCGTTTTAATGTCGGCGTAGTTGGTAAGGATGATAACCTGGGTGGTAGGCGAATATTCCTGAACGAACTGCAGAACCTCGATGCCGCTTACCCGCGGCATCTTAATATCGAGCAGCAAAACATCATAGACTTTTTGCTGAATCTTGTTGATTGCCTGGCTTCCGTCGGCGGCGGTATCCACGGTGAATTCGTCGGAGTCGCCGAGTTCGCTTTCGAGAAGCGTGCGAAGATATTCTTCGTCATCGACAATGAGCAGATTGTACTTTTTTGCCATGGCAGGCCGTTAGCAGGAACAACAAGGGGAACTACTCACTCATCACGCGGTCAATAGTGGTAAGAAGGTCAACAAGATCATACGGCTTGCTGACAAAGTCTTCGGCACCAAGTTTTTTGGACTCTATGGCATTCTTGAGGTCGGCAAAACCCGTCAACATAATGACCTTGGTGCTGGTATGTTTTTCCTTGATGACTTTCAGCACTTCGAAGCCGTTCATATTCGGCATTTTGATATCAAGGAGCACCAAATCATACGCGCCTTTTCTCAGTTCATCAAGCGCTTCCATTCCATCGGCGGCGGTTCCGACGTCGTAGCCCTCGCTGTTGAGTTCGGCGCTGAGCACCGTTCGCAATGCATCCTCATCATCAACCACGAGAATTTTTCGCTTTTCAGCCATTCATTTGACCTTAGGATTTTGTAGGTATTCGTTATCACCCACACGCGCTGTCGCAGGAATGCACTCTGCAAACCAGGTAAAATCAATACGAATGATGATACCCAAAGAATCAAAGAAAATCAACCGCTTTCCTGTTCGAAATGATCGGGATAACACCAAACAACTTCTGTATGCATAGACGGCAACGTTGAAACAGCTTGCGATTGACTACTGTCACCGGTTTGCAGAAAGTCCAATGCTTCGTTGCAAATCAGAACAAGTTATGGTATACTTGAACAACTGACATTTCAAACTCCGAATCGTCTCTCAATGGAAACGCCCGCGACCATCAACGTCTTGTTTGTCGACAATGATACGAGCTACATGGCTGTAGCACATCACCTGCTATCGAAATATCAGGGGAAGAGGTTCAATGTCGTCTGGAAGCATGACGGCCAATCGGCACTTGCTGAACTGAAGAGTAACCCTTCTCTCGAAATTATTATCATCGACTACTACCTGCCGGAAAAAAGCGGCCTGGAAGTCACACGGGAAATCCGCGAACAACAGATTGATACCCCCATCGTATTTCTGACATCCAACAAGGATTTTCGACTTGCCATCGAAGTCATGAAATACGGTGTCGAGGATTATGTGATCAAGGATGAGGCGATGGACACCGTTCTTCCCCGCACCATCGTCAACAGCCTCGAGCGGGTGTACCTCAAAAGAAAAATCGCTGAGCAACAAAAGGCTGAGTTGATTGCAAAGAAACGAACAGACGCCATCAAAGAACTCGTCGTCACTGTTTGCCATGAATTCAACAACCCGCTGGCTGCAATCAAAATTTCCACTGATATCCTGTTGCGACAGCAACTCATACCGCAGGAGAAGAAGATGGTTCAGGACCTCGACAACAATATCGCGATCGTCGAGAAGGAGATTAACAAGCTGCGTGACATCAATTACGACAAGGTGGAATTCCTGAAAAGCTCGCCGCAGTGACAGGCACGCGCATCATGTAACAGCTTGCATCTCGTCCCCTCAATATCTATATTAGACCGAGAAAAATGGTTCAGAGATTCCCAATACAGGTAATGATGCGAAACGTGCCGCGGCAAAAGGCGATCAAGAAATACCTCGTTCGACACATAAGAAGTTAGAGAGAAGTGTCCCGCCCGAAAGCGGGACACTTTTTTTGTCAAAGGGCTCCCCGTTCATGACAGTAAACGATGTTCATAGGCTGATTTCCTCGTGGGCTCCTCCAGATATTGCCTGGGAGAAGGACAACGTCGGCCTGCAGATAGGTAATATGAACGCCGGCGTAAAAGGAATTCTGGTTAGCCTTGATGTAACACCAGAAATCGTTGCCGAGGCAGCACGACGCAAGGCCAATCTTCTCATCAGTCATCATCCCTTGTTGTTCAGGCCGCCAAAGTCCATTACGCCTCAAGATGAGGTCGGCAGATGTATCCGAGCGTTGATCGAACGGGACATCAATCTGTACGCGGCGCATACAAATCTGGATTTTACACGAGGCGGAACAAGTTTTGCCATTGCGGAAGCGCTTGCGCTGCAGAGCGTAGAGTTTCTCCACACGACGTATCACGTGCAGAAGAAGATCGTTACGTTCGTGCCCGAACAGCATGTTGATGCTGTGCGCGATGCAATGGCAATGGCAGGAGCGGGCATCATCGGGAACTATGACCATTGTTCTTTCGGAACTGCGGGAAGAGGATCCTTCCGGGGGAATGAAAAAACGTCGCCCGCAATTGGAGTAAAGGGAAGACTGGAACACGCAGCCGAAATCCGTCTCGAAATGATCGTGAACCAGTGGGATGTACCCAAAGTCCTGGCGGCGCTACGCGAAGCTCATCCGTACGAGGAGGTAGCGTACGATCTCTACCCGCTCGATAACATAAGCACCGAGTTCGGAATGGGAATAGTAGGAACACTGAAACGCCCGATGCGCGTGCGTGCATTTCTTGAATTCGTCAAGAAGCGACTCAAAGCGGGCGCGTTGCGGCGAACCGAGTCGAAGGCCACAATGATCCGCACAGTTGCCGCGTGCGGCGGAAGCGGTGCCGAACTGACGGATGTTGCTATTGCTCGCGGGGCGGACGCATTCATCACGGCTGATGTCAAGTATCACGACTTCCACCATGCACATGGAAACATTCTTCTGATTGATGCCGGACATTATGAAACGGAACGCCCGGTCGTCGACGCAGTTGTAAGAAGGCTGAAACACGAATTTCACGCGCAGGGGATCACCCTCCCTGTCGCAGCAACGCAAATCACAACAAACCCGGTTTCTTTTTTTTAGATTTATTGGGAGACACACTTTGGAAAACAAGCTACGAACGTTGTACACTTTGCAGTTGATCGACAACAACCTCGACGAGATCGAGGATATGAAAGGCGACCTGCCCGGCGAGGTGCGAAAACTCGAGGAGAACATTGCCGCGTTGCAGGAACAACTTTCGTTGCTTGAGGAAACAATGCGCGGAGCCTTCTCGCTACGGAACAATGCGGACTCGGAAATCATCTCTCTCAGAGAGAAGATCGAGAAATACAAATCGCAGCAGTTTCAGGTTCGCAACAACAAAGAATACGACGCCCTGACACGCGAAATGGACCAAGCGGCTGAAACCATCGCCAGACTGGAGAAAGAAATGAGCGCATTGGAAAACAAGGCGACCATTGCGCGTACCGATATCGAAACCGGAAAGAAGGAACTCGAAGAGTCGCAGGCACAGCTTGAAGAAAAGAAGGCCGAATTGGCCGAGGTTTCGAAAAACACCGAGGAAGAAGAGCTGAAATTCAAGCATGAGAGAGAAAAGGTCGTCGTCCGCATTGCCAAGGCAGACTTGGCCTTGTACGAGCGCATCAGGAAGGCCAAGAACGGCAGGGCCGTCGTGCCCATCAAGCGCGGCTCGTGCGGTGGCTGCTACACGGCAGTTCCACCACAGAAGGTTCATGAATTGAAACAGAACAAGCGTTTGTACACGTGTGAACGGTGCGGGCGGATTCTTGTCTCTACAGAAATCGCCGAAACTTCCACTGCGCTTGTATAAGCGGCAAACGGCGTAAGAGTTTTTTTAATTAACTAAATCGAACATACTGTACTGCAGGTCGGGCAGCCGCGTGGCGCCATCCGGTGTCCATGAGGAAAGTCCGAACTCCGCAGAGCAAGGTGCCGCGTGAATAGCGCGGGGTTTGGGCGCGCAAGCGCTCAAACACGGAAAGTGTCACAGAAAAAATACCGTCCCGACTCGTCGGGATAAGGGTGAAAAGGCGAGGTAAGAGCTCACCGCCCCGATGGTAACATCGGGGGCACGACAAACCCCACCTGGAGCAAGACCATGTATGGGAGTTCACGAAGTTGCTCGCTTCGTCGTGTCCCTTCCAACACTCTACATGTCGGAAGGGACACGAGACTCCCGGGTAGGTCGCTTGAGTCCATCGGCAACGACGGACCCAGATAAATGGCTGCCTCTTCCGCTTCGGCGGAAAAGACAGAATTCGGCTTACAGACCTGCAGTGCCTTTGTGTTGCCCGGGAAATTCCTTCGGGCAACAGAGGAGCCTCCGTGAATACGACCATCCGTGAGAATCGGTGGACACTTGCTTCGCCCCCGCAACCTGAAGTGGTTGCCCGTCTCTCCAAAGAGATCAACGTTCCCGAACCAATTGCCAAGGTTCTCGTCCTCCGGGGAATCGACGACTATGACAAAGCAAAAGCCTATTTCCGGCCCAGCCTGAGCCTGCTCCACGACCCGTTCATGATGAAAGGAATGGAGTCCGCCGCCAACCGCCTTGTTGCAGCATTACAAAACAATGAACACATCAGAGTCTTTGGTGACTACGATGTTGACGGAACGAACGGCGCTGCAATGCTTTATGTCTTCTTCAAGGAACTCGGCGGTCAGGCCTCGTATTATATCCCCGACAGGCTGAAAGAAGGCTACGGTATTTCCAACACCGGCATCGACAATGCAGTTGAGGCCGGGGCAACTGTTTTTCTTGCCGTTGATTGCGGGATTACCGCTGTCGATCAAGTAGGCTATGCTAACCGATGCGGACTTGACGTCATCATCTGCGACCATCATGAGCCCGGAAGCGCAATTCCCAACGCTTACGCTGTTCTCGATCCCATACAAGCCGGTGATACTTACCCATTCAAAAGTCTCTGCGGATGCGGCGTCGGCTTCAAGTTGATTCAGGCTGTCGCAAAGAAACTCGGGAAGGAATCCGTTCTTCCCTCCTATCTCGATTTCGTAACCCTGGCAAGCACGGCGGATATCGTTTCATTGACGGGAGAAAACAGAATTCTCGTGCGCCTCGGGCTCGAATCGATCAACAAGAATCCGCGTCCCGGCATTCGCGCTTTGATTGAGATTGCAGGTTTCACGTTGGGAAATGTCCACACAGGGCAAATCGTCTTCGGCCTCGCCCCGCGCATCAATGCCGTCGGACGACTCGGCGACGCCATGCGGGCTGTCCGGTTGCTGACAAGCGAGACAGTTGAAGAAGCCGAACGCCTTGCCAAAGTGATGGAAGAAGAGAATATGAACCGCCGCAAGATTGACGGGGATACCTTTGAAGAAGCCCAACTGCTGATCGAACGTGAATGCGATGATGTTGAAGCGGAGGCGGCTCTAGTGCTGCATCAGGATCATTGGCATCCCGGCGTTGTCGGGATTGTGGCTTCGCGGATGGTCGAGAAGTACTACAAACCGTCCATTATGATGGCAACCGTAGACGGCGTTGCAAAAGGTTCCGCACGCAGCGTCTCGGGATTTAATATCTATGATGCGCTCAAGCGATGTGAAGAATCCATTCTCCAGTTCGGCGGACACAAATACGCAGCCGGCGTGACGGTGGAATTGGCAAAGCTGGAGGAGTTCAAGGAAGCGTTCAAAAATGCCGTCCGCGATTTGATGAGCGACGAGTTGAGAAAGCCTGAAATCAAGATAGATACGGAGATCACTCTTCAGGAAATCACGCCACGGCTTGTTCGTTTGCTGAATGAGTTTTCGCCCTTCGGCCCGGGCAACATGCGTCCGGTATTTCTTTCACAACATCTCGAGCTTGCCGGTCCGCCCCGCATCGTCGGCAGAAACCATCTCCGCTTTAAGGTAAAACAGAACAACCACATCATTGACGCAATCGGGTTCAATCTCGGGCATCTAATGCCAAAGCTCACTCCCGGCAGAAGGGATGTCGAGTGTGTCTTCACGATCGAAGAGAATGATTTCGTATCGAGAAATGGAAATGGAAGGCGGGATACAGTGCCACAACTCAAAATCAAAGATATCAAATAGACTTCGACACAGGAGAACTCATTATGTCCGGTCACTCCAAATGGTCAACCATCAAACGCAAGAAAGGCGCTACCGATGCTGCACGAGGCCGTCTGTTCACGCGACTTATCAAGGAGATCACGATTGCGGCTCGCGACGGAGGCGGCAACCCGGATGGCAATCCCCGTTTGCGTCTGGCCATCAATACAGCAAAGGCCGCCAACATGCCCGCCGACAATATCAAGCGCGCAATCCAGAAAGGTACCGGTGAACTGCCGGGCGTATTGTATGAAGAAGTCACTTACGAAGGATATGCACCGGGCGGCGTTGCCATCATTGTCGAGTGCGTAACCGACAACAGTACGCGTACGGTTTCCGAAATGCGGCACATCTTCTCGCGCCACAACGGCAACTTGGGATCGAGCGGCAGCGTTGCGTGGATGTTCCACAAGAAGGGACAGATTGTCGTGCCGACATCGGGTCAGCCAAAACCGGTCAGCGAAGATGATTTACTGACGATCATTCTCGACGCCGGAGCCGACGATATGCAAGCGGATGAAAGCGGCTTCACCATCACAACTACACCGCAAGCATTTGAAGCCGTGAAGAAGGCAATCGACGACAAGGGAATTCTCGTCGAGAGCGCATCTGTTCAGATGGTTCCCGAAAACCAGACGAAGGTCTCCGGAAAGGAAGCCGAACAGACTCTCAAACTCATGGAAGCGCTCGAAGAACATGACGACGTACAGAATGTCTACGCCAATTTTGATATTGATGAGAAGGAAATGGCTGCGTTGAATGGCTAAGGTGTCCCGACACGGCGTGAAGAAGCGCTCACATGCGGAGAGAATATCCCGCCCGGAATCCATCATCGTGCTTGGCGTTGACCCGGGGACTCTTGTAACGGGATACGGACTGGTTGCACGGAAAAACAATGAAGTGACGTTTCTCGCCTGCGGCAGCATCAGCAACAACGGCGGCACGGCAATGCCGCTACGCTTGAAGAAGATTTATAATGAGTTGTGTGATGTGATTGCAAAATACCACCCCGACGAGTTTGCGATCGAGTCGGCGTTCTACGGCAAAAATGCCCAATCGGCATTGAAGTTGGGACACGCCCGCGGCGTTTCCATTCTCGCTGCCGTCGAAAAGCAAATCCCGACCGCCGAATACTCGCCCCGCGAAGTCAAGCGGGCCATCGTCGGCACCGGCGCTGCCTCAAAGGAACAAGTCCAGTTTATGGTCAAATCCCTGCTCGGCGTAGCAGGTTCAAAAATGCTGCACGATACATCCGATGCCCTCGCCATCGCAATCTGCCACGCACAGCGTATGACAACGCCATCTTCAACACACAAGGATTGGAAATCCTACATTGCGGCACATCCTGAGCGGGTACGCGCATGATTGCTTCGCTTCGCGGAAAACTTCTCGCAAAATCTCCCACAGAATTATTGTTGGATGTCAACGGCGTCGGGTACGCGGTCAGTATTCCTTTGTCTACTTTTGAGAAGATTGGCGAGACCGGAAGTGAAACAACTCTTCTTACCTATCTGCATGTTCGGGAAGATGCGCTGCAACTCTACGGCTTCTCGACGGAAGAAGAGCGCAATCTCTTCAAACTTCTCATCTCCGTTTCTGGTATCGGGCCGAGAATGGCGCAGAGTATTCTTTCGGGAATCTCCGCTTCCGATCTTACCAACTACATCAGCGAGGGAAATCATTTCGCCCTGACAAGAATACCCGGGATCGGAAAAAAGATTGCCGAGCGGCTGGTAGTTGAGTTGAGAGAGAAGATCGGGAAGATGGAAATGCCCACCTCCCTCCCTCCTGCCTCTTCGGCATCACAGTCGAGCATTCGCTCGGAGGCGTTGCTTGCGCTTACCTCACTCGGCTTCAATCGAAGTGTTGCGGAGAAAGCACTCCGTGCTGCAATTCAGGAGACAAATGGGAAGGATGTGACTGTTGAGGTGTTGCTTAAAGCAGCGCTGAAGCACGCAAGCGGAAATTGACGGGGGACATCAAGCGACTCTGATGCCTTCGGTCATAGCTTCATGGGGAATCATGTTCTCATCCGTGAAATCATCGGGGTGATATGCCAGAGGTGAAATCCGTAAGTCAATATCATAACGGAGCTTCGCAATTCTCAAACTATCCTCAAAGCGAGAATGATTGAATTCTTCCGAAACGACAACAATATCAATGTCGCTATCCTTGTGAAAGTCGCCTCGCGCAAATGAGCCGTAAAGATACGCCATAGCAACCGCAATGCGGTTCTGACGTAGCTTCTCCACATATCGCTTCGCAAGCTCTATTGCTTCACGAGTGCTTGGAGCTTCTCTTGAAATTCTTCCGTTTTTGTAAGGCATGATTCTGCCAGTTCTCTTGTTGCAGCTTGTACAACTGATACTTCTCATCAGGATACCGGGCTTCAATCACGAACCGATTCAGGAGTTCGCAGAATTCCCTCTCATTTTCCTCAAGAAGCAGATTCGCCCGTTCAGCGAGATAAATAAGGTCATGGGAATACGGAGCGAGTTGTTCCGTCACACGGACTACGAGCGCTTTCAGGTGTTTCTCCACCACCAAATGGCAGAAGAAACACGAGTGATGATAGTTTTTTCCAGCGGCGAAAATTACCTTTGCGGTTTCGAAATCGCTGGTCGCTGTTTGCAGCCAGTGATCAACCTGTTTCGACACATTGATTTTCACGATTCAAATGTACCAATCCCCCCCTCCAAAAACAACCGTTGTATTTCACGGCTCTCTACCTTACATTACTCCCGATGGCAAAATCAGACTACACATCTCCCGAACGATTTGCCGCCGAAGCCGAACTCGATCAGGCGTTGCGGCCCCTCACCTTTGAAGAATTCTTCGGTCAAGAGAAAATAACCGATAATCTCAAGGTTTTTATTAATGCCGCGAAACAACGCGGCGAAGCGCTCGACCATGTTCTGCTAACAGGCCCTCCGGGTCTCGGCAAAACAACGCTTGCTCACATCATTGCCAATCGGATGGGAAGCAACCTGAAGATGACTTCGGGACCTGTTCTTGACAAGCCGGGAGATTTGGCGGGACTACTCACCAACTTGCAGGAAGGCGATGTTCTTTTTATTGATGAAATTCATCGGCTCAATGCCGTTGTGGAGGAGTACCTTTACTCGGCAATGGAGGATTTCAGGCTTGACATCATGATTGATTCGGGGCCGAGCGCACGCAGCATCCAACTCACGCTTCCGAAATTCACGCTTATCGGCGCAACGACGCGTGCCGGTTTGCTGACAGCGCCGCTTCGTGCCCGATTCGGCATCGCCAACAGACTTGATTATTACGATACCGGAACGTTGTTCGACATCATCCTCCGATCGGCAAAAATTCTTGACGTCAAGATCGAAAAAGAAGGCGCAGGCGAAATTGCCAGCCGATCCCGCGGAACGCCGCGCATCGCCAACCGCTTGTTGCGCCGTTGCCGGGATTTTGCACAAGCAGAGAAGAAACTCTCTCACGCGCACGGCATCATCTCGAAAGAAGTGGCCGACTATTCTCTCAAAGCCCTCGAGGTGGATGAACACGGCCTTGATGAAATGGATAAACGGATTATTTTGTGTTTGATTGAAAAATATAACGGAGGGCCGGTCGGCGTGAACACCATCGGTGTCGCCGTCGGCGAAGAGCCGGGAACGATTGAAGAAGTATACGAACCGTACTTGATTCAGGAAGGATTTATCAAGCGAACGCCGCGGGGGCGCGAGGCAACCGAGTTGGCGTACAAGCATTTCAAGTTGAGACGGGGGAAGGGAGATAACCAACCGACCTTATTCTCATGAAACCGGCAAGCATAATCCTGATTGTTTCTTGTCTCACCGTTGCCGCAACTGATGCATTGGCACAGAACGAGGCTGATACGTCGTCTCTCCGTGAAGTGTACGATCCCGGACAGAACCGGTTGTTCGCCATGTCAACCGGACGAACAATGCCGGAGGGAAAAGTCTCGATCGGCGATTTCATGCTTTTCCTTTTGCAGGCAGGCTACGCACCGGCTGACTTCATCCATTTCAATCTGTCGTACTTGACAACGTTCACTCGAAGTTCTGCCCGGTATTGGTCCGTTGGCACAAAAGTGCAAATCCTCAAAACCAACGGAGTTGTTAAGGGAATAGCAATCGGCGCCGATTTCGGCTTTTTCGATGAGTTGTTCGGCGTTGCATCACGATATGATGAACGCGTTGTTTCATTCAACATCGCAGCTTCGGTTGGAGGAACCTTCGGCGGGGTTCATCTGAACATGGCCTATCTCGCTTCGCCGGCAAGTGGTTATGGTCGGGCACCATTTCCGACCTACATTCAAATCGGGACAGATATGATTTTGAGTCGATACGAGAGTGGAGGCGGGTTGAAGCTGATGGGCGAAATACTGACCACCCCGGGCAATCGCGGCATATCAGGGAATGTCGCGATAGTTGGAATACGTGTGTGTTCTCCAAAGTCGGTTTTTGATATTGGCTGGCCATTCGCCTTGGGAGAAGGTAGAGCAGTGGCCTCGCAGGTCCCGTTTCTCAGTTTTTGCTTCGTCTTCTAAGGAGATGTTATGCCCTTCGACAAAGATCTGACATCAATTCAGGAAGTCCGTG
Organism: Bacteroidota bacterium; assembly: GCA_019637975.1. Lineage (NCBI taxonomy): Bacteria > Pseudomonadati > Bacteroidota > Bacteroidota bacterium. Next base: position 76,494 of record JAHBUR010000001.1, read on the forward strand.
ACGCGCTGGTAAAGGCCAAGGCGGCGCAACTCGAATTCAAAAACTACTCGCAAGAACAAGTTGATAAAATCGTCAAAGCGATGGTCGACGCGGGCGTTGCAGAGTCGGCAAGACTCGGCAGGCTGGCATGTGATGAAACGGGATTCGGCAAGCCTGAAGACAAGCAGAAGAAAAACGAGTTCTCCACAAAGCGCGTGTGGGAATCCATCAAAGATTTGAAAACTGTTGGTGTTGTCGAAGTTGACGAGACAAAGAAAATCTACAAAATCGCCGAACCGATGGGAGTTGTTGCGGCACTTATCCCTTCGACAAATCCGACATCAACGGCAATGTTCAAGGCAATCATATCCGTGAAAGCAAGGAATGCCTGCGTCGCAAGTCCGCATCCGCGTGCTGTGCACTGTACCAACGAGGCCATTAACGTTGTGCGTGATGCTGCGGAACGAGCCGGGGCGCCGAAGCATCTGATTGCCTGTTTGGGAACTCCCGCCATCGAAGGCACAAACGAACTGATGCGGCACAAGCTGACCGCCGTGATTCTCGCAACCGGCAGCAACCAGATGGTGAAGGCGGCGTACAGCTCGGGTAAGCCTGCGTTCGGAGTCGGGTCGGGCAATGTGCCTGCATTCATTGAGCGAACCGCTAACATCAAGAAAGCCGTCGCCGACATTATTTCGGGGAAGCAGTTCGACTATGGCGTCCTTTGTTCAACTGAATCGGCCCTCGTGTGCGACGCTCCGATCAAGAATGCGGTTGTTGAGGAATGCAAGAAGCGCGGCGCATACTTTGTTGCGGGAGATGAAAAAGACAGGCTTGCCCGCCTCATGTTCAGCGATCGTGGTGCAATCAATCCGGATATGGTCGGGAAGTCCCCCGAGTTTATTGCACAAAAGGCGGGCATCAGCGTTCCCGCAAACACAACCGTTCTTATCGCCGAGATGCAGGGAGTCGGGAGGGAATATCCGCTTTCGCGGGAGAAGCTCTCGCCTGTTCTTTCCTTCTATACGGAAGACGGGTGGCGTAACGCGTGTCATCGTTGCATTGAACTGCTTGAATTTGGCGGTATCGGACACACGCTTGTGATTCACTCGAAGGATCATGACATCATTATGAAGTTTGCGCTCGAGAAACCCGCAATGCGTATTCTCGCCAACACGCAGGCTGCGTTGGGAGCGGTCGGCTACACCAACGGACTCGATCCTTCCATGACACTCGGCCCCGGAACATGGGGTGGTTCTATTATTTCGGAAAACGTGACGGCCCGGCATCTCATGAATATCAAGCGATTGGCCTTCGAAACTCATCCCATCAATCCCGATGAGGTGAAGTACGCGGCTCCTGCAAGCCCGCAGCAGTCTCTTCCGCATACTATCCCCGCTTCATGGATGGATGAGATTGACAAGCGCATTATCATGAAGGCCGGCAACACTCCGGTGTGGCAAAAAGAAGAGCCGCCTGCTCCGCACCAGTACCTGAAACCGCCTGAGTATGGCTCCGGCATTTCAGCGGAGGAAATCGACCGTATTGTCAGAACATTCACGAAAGATCGATCATAACAGATTGGTACTGTTTTACACGCACAAGCATCCACCAACACCCGTATTCCGCAAGGAACCATCACATGCCAAAAAACCCAAACGGTCAACCGGAAAACTCACCCGAGCATCTCGATCAGATTCGTGACATTATCTTCGGGCCGCAGAAGCGGGAACTCGACATCAAGCTGGAACACCTTCAGTCTGAGTTACAGGAGCTGAACGCACTCGTTGCACGCCACGTTGACGAGTTGCGGTCCGGCATCACTTCGTTGGACAAGAAGTTAACATCTCTCAAGGAAAGCACATCTCACGATAACACCTCGATGCAACAAGCGATTGCGGCGACGGCGGATCGACTGGACAAAGCCATTGAGGCCACGCGACATAGCGCATCAGAGAAGACGTCTTCGATTGAGCAGATGCTGAAGGCGACGGCTATCGAGTTGTCATCAGACAAGGTCTCACGAAAAGAGTTGGGGAAATTGCTGACCGATCTCGCAGCACATATTCAACAACGAGAAACATAGGCTCTGCCCTCGATGCCCGATCCCCTTCTCACGTCCGCTTCACGCGCCGAACATCGCACCCCTGATGCCCTGGGGCAGTTACGTGATCTGATTACTGCGCCTACCAGCGCCGCTGTCGAAGACTTACGTTCAACTGTGCATCGCTTGCATGACCAACTTCATTCTCCCGTCGAGTTGAAGACTCTGCTTGTTCCGATCATTTCAGATGTTTTGAAGACAAAAACGGAATCAGCCGCTCATGAGATTGCCATAGCACTCGCCCCTATTATTGACAAAACGTTCCACGAACGAACACAGCAGGATAAGCAGGCCGTTGTGTTTGCGCTGGCACCTTCGGTAGCGAAAGCGTTGCGAGAGCAACACAACAGGTTCCCCGAGGAGGTTGCGGAAGATCTCAGCCCGCTTATGGGAGCGGCAATCCGCGAGCAGGTTCGTGCCCAGAGGGATTCCATGGTTGACGCTCTCTACCCGATCATAGGATCGACAATTGCGAAGTACATGTCCGAGGCGTTGAAACAACTGGCGGACAATGTGAACAGGAAAGTCGAGCAAGCCTTCTCCTTTAGAGGCCTCATTCGGAAAGTGAAGTCAAGACTCTCCGGTGTGTCGGAAGCCGAATTGCTTCTGCAGGAGTCTCTCCCTTTTCGCGTGAATGCGGTGTTTCTTATTCACAAAGACTCCGGCTTGTTGATCGCCGAGGAGCATAATCCGCTGGTTCCCCGCGTTGATTCAGAAATGGTCTCGGGTATGCTCACCGCCATCAGAAGCTTTGTGAATGATTGGATTGCCCGTTCTGGCGCTGTCTCAGAACTCGATACCATCGACTACGGAACATCACATATTCTTCTTGAAGTAGCCGGACATTGTTACCTCGCGGCAGTCACCGACGGGCCAGTTCAGCACACTTTCGTTTCGCAAATGCGCCATGCGCTTGAGGAGATCGTATCCGAACAGGACAAAGTGATTGCCCGGTACGCCGGACATCCGGCAGCCGTTCCGGCTTCAGTCCAGCAAACCATCCGGGCTTTGATCGAGCAGGCCCAGCCGAAGAAAAAAAGTCCCCCGCTCACAAGTCTGCTCCTCATGTTCGGTGTGATTCTCTCCATCCTGATTGCAACTCCCTTTCTCTTGTATTGGTACAAAGAACGGAACAACAGAGAAGCGGAAAGAAATATCGCAGCCCGCATCGTTGCGTCGGGAGGGATTGTTGATCGTCAGATCAGCATCACCGCGGACGGCGACAACATAGCTTTGCGGGGAACAGTACCCAACGAACTGCTTCGTACCCGTGTGCTTGAGTCAACAAAAGGCGTAATGCCATCGGCTGCAATCGACGACCAACTAGTTGTCAGTGCAAGCCCTTCGTTCCGAGCAGTTACCGCATCGGAAGCGCAACGCATCGCTGCGGCCTTGAATGCGATTGAGGGAGTAGATATTCTCACATCATTCGAAGACGGCACGCTGACAATCACCGGAACAGCAGCCGACCAATCGCTCGTCCGGCGCATTGTCGAGACGCTTGAACAACTTCCCGGCATCAATCGGATTGTCCAAACATTGACGCCGCCGGCTCCGAGAGAGTTACCAACGCAGGTTTACTTCAACCTCGGCACCGCTTCGTTGCCCGAGGGTGAACGCACTACATTAGAGGGGATCAGAAGCATCATGGAGCAGTATCCTCATCATCATCTCAAAATTATCGGATACGCGGATGGCTCAGGATCGAGAAGGATCAACAGTGTCCTCTCGACGTCTCGTGCTCAGGCCGTCAAGGAAGCCCTGATTTCAATCGGTATTGACGGCACCCGTCTCGTGGCCGTTGGCGGAACCGGATTTGTGGATGCTGTTGATATCAGAAGTTCCAAGAACAGATCTGCCCGGTTCGAGTTGTTCCGGCCACGGGAGACAAGACGTGAATAACACACACTTCAAGAAAGTATGTCTGCTTGGAGATTTCGCAGTCGGCAAAACAAGTCTCGTTCGCCGGTATGTAGACGCCCAATTCAGCGATGAGTATCTTTCGACTGTTGGCGTTAAAATTTCCAGGAAGCAAATTGAAATGGCATCGCGCAAGACAGGCGAGCTTCTGCGCGCCCAGTTGATTCTCTGGGATCTTGAAGGAAGCACCCTTCTTGCGTCAACAAACGAATCGTATTTGAAAGGCGCAGCGGGTGCCATCGTCGTCGGGGATGTCACGCGACAGGATACTCTGACGAATATCAAGACTCATATCGCCGCATTCTTGAGAAGCAATCCCAACGGTTTCCTTGTTGTTTCGTATAACAAATCCGACCTGATGACCGGCACTCAATCATTTGTGTCACCGCTTTCATTTGAAGGACACGATCGGGTGTTGGAATCGATAACGACTTCAGCAAAGAGCGGTGAACACATCGAGCAGTTGTTTGGCGTCTTGTGTCGGAAATTGGTTGACCCCTAACCATGGAGTTCTTGACCCATCCTCTGTTCCACCGAAAATCTGCGGAGTATGTTGTCTTCGACGAATCGTTTCGAATCGCCTCCTTCTCCACCGGGGCGGCGCGGTACGCCGACGACGCCGGCGCTGTTACAATCGGTGAAGATATCCGTCTGGCGTTCCCGGAACTCGCAGGCTTTGAGAACGACATGCTCAGAATGCTGCGCGGAGCCTCGGATCCGATACTCGTCCGCAACATTTCGAGAAACCGTATTGATGACACCCCGTCGGGAATTGATCTTTCAATTGAAACGGCACGGGCGGGAGACATGTTGCACGGTATTGTTCTTCTGGAGGATGTAAGCGAACGACTACGCATCGAGCAGCAACTCGTTCAGCAATCCAACGAAGCAAAGCTCCTGCTTCAAAACATTACCGCGGCAAAAACGTATTTCGAGCGGATTATTGATTCGCTGGCGGATGCATTGTTCGTTACAACGTCAGATGGCACTATACAAACCGTCAACAGAGTTGCCGCCGAACTTTTCGGGTACCACAAGGGGGAATTGATCGGGCGTTCGATCCAGACAATCACCGGTTCACAAGAACTCTTACCCTCCACCGGCAACCTTACGAACACGGAACTCTCCTGCACGACAAAACAGGGCTCTCGAATCCCGGTTGCATTCTCATGTTCCGCTATGCAACATGAAGGCACCGCTGAAGAATTGGTTTTCCTCGGCAGAGACCTGCGTGAACGAAAAAACGCCGAGGCGGAAATCCGCAAGCTCCGATCCACGAATCTCTATTTGAACGAAGAGATTCAGGCTGAACACAACTTCGAAGAAATCATCGGTACTGCGCCGGTTATGAAGAAGTTGTTCAGGCAGATTGAGAAGGTTGCCGCCACGGATTCGACCGTTTTGCTTGAAGGTGAAACAGGAACTGGTAAGGAACTTTTTGCGCGAGCGATTCATAATTTGAGCAGCAGAAAAAAGACCCTCCTCGTCAAAGTGAACTGTGCCGCCTTGCCCGCCGGATTGGTCGAAAGCGAATTGTTTGGGCATGAAAAGGGAGCATTCACAGGCGCCTTTGCCCGAAAAATTGGTCGGTTCGAATTTGCAAACGAGGGAACACTCTTCCTCGACGAAATCGGCGAGCTTCCTCTTGAGACACAAGTCAAGCTTCTCAGGGTTCTGCAGGAAAGAGAGTTTGAGCGGGTAGGAGGAACCGAACCGATACGGACAAACGTTCGTGTTGTCGCTGCATCAAACCGCAACCTCGAAGAGCAGGTACAACTGGGCGCCTTTCGCAGCGACCTCTATTTCCGACTCAAGGTTTTTCCGGTACGTATTCCCCCGCTGCGTGAGCGCAGGGATGACATTCCATTTCTCGCAGACTATTTCATACGGAAGTTCTCGCTCCGTATGCACAAACGGGTAGAGGGCCTTCATCCGGATACGCTCGATAGGATGATCCAATACGATTGGCCCGGCAATGTCAGGGAACTGGCAGCCACGCTCGAACGGGCAATCATTTTGTGTGAGGGTGGACAGTTGCGAGACATCGACTTGACTGAAATCGGATCGAAACCTATCAGCCGAAAGACTTCTGCGCTTAAAGATGTCGAGCGTGAACACATCTTGCAGGTTCTCCGCGAAGCCGATGGCGTAATCGAAGGGAAGAACGGTGCAGCTATTCGCCTGAAAATGAATGCCTCCACGTTGCGGAGCAGAATGAAAAAACTTGGAATCCATCGAAAAGGGGCCATGTTCATCTGAGCCACGTAATATCACGGCACCGTGGTATTGCACGGATTAGTTCGGGTGCGGTTTAGACCCTTACCCCGGCGGTTTTGCATTTGAGCTCATTTTTGCTAAATTGTGCCTGAACTCACGGCAGTGAGGACTTGGCATGGATGTGGGAAGAAAGAAGCAGAACCTATGTTTAGAGCCAAGAACATCTACTCCAGTCCCACGACGAGGATCATCAAGATCGAGGGCATGGTCAGAGAAGCTGATATCGAGCCGTGGTCGGATCTGATGACAGAGCTAAGCAAGTCGTCACCCACCGAACTGGTTCTTGATTTTTCTTCCGTAGGCTTTCTTGATCCCAGAGCTGTGAGTGTTCTTCGACAGCATATCACCGAAAGAGTGTATCTGTTGAATTGTAATACTCTTGTTCGCAACATGCTTCAAACAACTGGTCTCAGAAGAAACGTGTTAGACTGAATCACCATTCATTCTTTGTTGTTCTCAACACGCATAACATCCACAACCATCATATACACTCACAAATAAAGGAACGAACGATGAAGCATTTCACCGCTTTGTGCATCATGGCGCTTCTGTTTGCGCTTGCAGTCCCAACCAACGCGCAGTTCAAGGACGTCGGCTTGGGCGGGGGGATTGGATTCGGCGGCATCTTCGGACAAACCGATGATATCGTGGACAAAGAAAGCCGCTTTCTTGCGCGCGCTTTCCTGCGGTACGGATTGGCTGATGCCGTACAGGCAGAACTCGGTGTAGGACTTGGCCGGATGGCCGGTTCAAACCGTGTCGGGAAATTCGAAGGCAACCAGGATGGTTCCAATGCAGTTGCCCAAGTAGTACCGATAGATTTCCGTCTCCTCCTCAGTCCATTTTCGTTTACAAACTGGAACCCTTTCATCTACGCAGGTGCGGGCATCATCCACTATGATATGGAAGAGATTCCCGGGAACGCTGATCCCTCTGTGAAGGCAAAGGGGTGGCTCGGATATGCGCCTGCCGGAATAGGGATACAAATCCGGCTGGACGACAACACCGCATTTGAAATGAGCGGCGGATTCAACTATTCATTCAATGACAACCTCAATACAATTACCTCGGCATCGCAAGCCAACGCAACGGGAAAAGATGCATACTGGAACTTCCTCATCGGGCTGACAGTCGCCGGTGAAAGCGGCAGTGCGGATCCTGACGGCGACGGACTTACCAATCGTGAGGAAAAACAACTCGGCACAGACAAGAAGAACCCTGATACCGACGGCGATGGCCTAAGCGACGGAGATGAAGTACACAAGTACAGGACCAATCCGTTGCTCGCCGATACCGACGGCGACGGCTTGAGCGATGGCGATGAGGTACTGAAGTACAAAACCGATCCGCTGAAAGCCGACACCGACGGCGACGGTTTAAGTGATGGCGATGAAGCGTACAAATACAAAACCGATCCGCTGAAGGCCGACACCGACGGCGATGGCCTGAGCGATGGTGATGAAGTGTTGAAGCACAAGACTGACCCGCTGAAAGCCGACACTGATGGCGATGGCCTGAGCGACGGTGACGAAGTGCTGAAGTACAAAACTGACCCGCTGAAAGCCGACACTGACGGCGGCTCGGTCAACGACGGACAGGAAATTGCCAACAAGACCAATCCTCTCGATCCGACGGACGATGTCCCGAAGAAAAAGGAAATCAAAGTTGAGGTGGGCAAGGCAATCGTTCTTGAAGGAATCGTCTTCAAGACAGGGAAATGGGATATTGAACCCGCCTCCGAGGAGATTCTTGAGCAGGCATTCAACACACTCGATCAGAACAAGGACGTTCAGGTTGAGATCCGCGGGTACACCGATAATGTTGGAAACCCGAACAGCAACATGAGGCTTTCACAACGTCGCGCAGATGCAGTGAAGGCATGGCTTGTGAAGAAGGGTATTCCGGCAGACCGCGTCGCTTCAAAGGGATACGGCGACACAAATCCGATCGGTGACAACAAGACAGCCGACGGCCGGCAGAAGAACCGCCGTATTGAGTTCTTCCGGGTGAAGTAAAAACTCTCCTGACTGTGCCTCCATCCCACGATGGAGGCACAGCGGTTTTAGTGGACGATATACGTCAGTTCAACTCATAACTTCTCAAATCTTACAAGGAATTCGCTCATGTCAATGTTGTCGGAATTCAAGTCCTTTGCAATGCGAGGCAACCTTGTTGATATCGCGGTCGCTTTTGTCATGGGCGGAGCGTTCGGCAAAGTTGTGTCTTCGTTTACGGAAGGTATCGTGGCCCCGATTATCGGGCTGATCACAGCCGGTGTTGATTTCAGCAAATGGAAGATCGCCATCCGCGCTGCCGAGCTGGATGCTTCGGGTGCAGTCGTGAAACCGGAAGTTGCGCTGAGTATCGGCAGTTTCCTGACCTTCACGCTGGACTTCATCGTTGTTGCATTTGTTATGTTCCTTGTCGTGAAAGGTGTGAACTCTCTTAAGAAGAAAGAAGCAGCAGCTCCGCCGCCCGGACCGACCAAGGAAGAAGTTCTCCTTACTGAAATTCGGGATGCGCTTCGTGCCAAGTAGACCATACAATCCCCTTACATCAATCGAAAGAAGGCCCCGTGTTACAATCAAAATACCAATCTGTTCTCGATCTTGCATCCAAGCTTGGTGTCCAAATGGACTCAGTGGCTGAAGATGCCGGAAAATTGAGAATCAAAGGTACCGCCCCGTTTCAGTTAGATAAGAATTTGATCTGGGATAAGATCAAGACCATCCCGGGATGGGATGCTGAAATGTCCGCAGATATACGCGTGGAGAAAACGGACTTGTACGGCGTTTACACTGTGCAGTCAGGCGACACGTTGTCGAAGATTGCAAAGCAGCATCTCGGGAGCCCGAACAAATACATGGATATCTTCAACATCAACAAAGATGTTCTGACGAATCCTGATCTGATCAAGGTGGGTCAACAACTCAAAATACCGAATCCATAGCAGCAGATATTGAGAATTTTGTTCCTAAAGGCCCGGAGCGTGGAATGCTCCGGGCTTTTAGCACGACATAACCGGATACATTTTCCAGAAGGAACTATCGATGAAAGTATTTGCCTTATTCTCTCTGATCATTGTTACGAACACACTGTTTGCTCAAACCGACACCGTTCAGGCTCCCAAGTACGGCTGGACGCATGGGATGGTAGCGGGCATCACGCTCGCCCAAATCGGTTTCACTGATTGGTCGGCCGGCGGCGACAATGCCCTTTCCTGGACATTCTCAATCGAGGGAAAGTCGGTAGGTGACGAGGAGAAAACCAACTGGGCGAACGCGTACAAATTTGCGTTTGGCCAGGCACGCATTTCCGACAAAGGACTGCGAAAAACTGACGACAAAATTGATCTGGAATCCATTCTCACCTATAAACTGAATCAATATGTAAATCCGTATGCCGGGGTAACATTCAAATCGCAATTCGCACCGGGATACAAATACGACACGCCGGTCGCGGGAGAAAGGTCAGAGGTCTCCAGTTTCTTTGACCCTGCATATCTGACCCAAAGTGTCGGTGCAGGCTGGCAGCCCATTACTGAAGTGAAAACGCGTCTCGGTATGGCATTGCGCGAAACCTTTTCCACAAAGCACGGCTATGCAGACAATCCTGAAACGCAGCAGATCGAAACATCCAAAGTCGAGGGCGGCATTGAGTCGGTAACAGACGTTGAATGGAAGCTTGCCGAGAACATCCTTCTTACTTCCAAGCTTGAACTCTTTGCTCCTCTCAAGAAGATCGACCGCGTCGATATCCGCAGCGACACCCGACTGACAATGACGGTCAACAAGTTCATCACCGCCGTTTTCTCGCTACAATTGCTCAACGTCGAACCATTTCCGAGAACACAAATCAAGGAAGTTATTGCGCTCGGCTTCACGTACAATGTTTTCTAGACTCGTTTGGATGAAGAGGGAACCCGCTTCACATCCGTTTCCTCTTCACCTTCTGATTGTAGCATGACGTCTTCCCATCAATGCTATGCAACAGAGCCGCCTTGTGAAACCGCAATTGAGAAGAATCCGCCGCCGGTTCTATCTGCAACCGACACTGCAGGTCGCCCGTCAGCTTATCGGCAAGTTCCTTGTCAAAAAGTTAAACGATGAAATTCTTATCGGAAGAATTGTTGAAACGGAAGCTTACCTGGGAGAGAAGGATCCTGCAAGTCATGCATACAATGGTATGACCCGCCGCAACGAAGTGATGTTCGGGAAGGGGGGGCATCTGTATGTGTATTTCACGTACGGAATGCATTTTTGCTGCAACGTCGTAACCGAAGAAGCCGGCATCGGCCATGCAGTGTTGCTTCGGGCGGTAGAGCCGGTACAGGGCTTTGGAACGATGGCCCGCCGCCGCCACATCAGGCCGGAATCGGAAACTGCAAAACGAGATGTATGCAACGGACCGGCAAAACTGTGTGAAGCATTCGGGATCGGACAGGAAGAAAATGGAGTTGACTTATGTGCCGGCAGTGTGTGGCTTGCGGAAGAGCGGTCACAAAAAAGGCCCGTTGCAGTAGTTCGCACAACTCGCATCGGTATCACTCAAGGAACACAGCACAAATGGCGGTTCCACATGAAGGACAATCCGTACGTTTCAAAAGGGAGGCCAATGTAAGCCCCCTCCCATTATCTATGCATCGTACACATAAATGGTGTTGAGAATCGGATCATGCTGGTGGTGAGCAAATATCCTCTCAAGAATGGAAAGGGATATCTTTGACTTGTCCGAGAGGAGTTTGGTGCCGCTTCCCGTCGTCAAATCGTGTGCTATCACCATCCCTTCCTTCAAGTCATAGATCGACACCTGCCTCTTTCCTTCGCGCCACGCGGGGTTTTCCACAATCTGCAAATACTCGGTGATCAACTGTACAATATGCGGATCAAGCACAGTACCCTTGCACCGCTGAATAGCAGAGACTGCACGCTCAACGTTCCCGGGATGCAATGCACATTCCAACTCAACGACATTGATTGCACGCAGAATGCGCGCTTCAACCGGAATCTGATCTTTCTGCAACTTGTCGGGATATCCTGTTCCGTCAACGTTCTCCATCTGATGGCGAAGAAAAGCGCCAACAGATCGCAGACGCGGTATGCCGCTGAGAATCATCTGCCCCATCATCGGGAAATGCGCAATTGCTCCGCGCTCGACGTCGGTTAACTCGGATACCGGTTTCTTCAACAAATCATCGGATAGATTGACCTTGCCGATCTCATGGAGTTTTGCAGCAATTTCAAGCATCTTCAACTCTTCTTCATTCACTCCGAGTCGCTCGCCAATCCAGCGGGCCATGGCCGCCGCCCGATCACCGCGTATGGATGCGCTCGGCACACGTTGACCAATCAGGTGTGTCAGCAGTGATATCACTCCCATGAAACTTTCTTCTGCTTCTTTGTAAAGCGCGGAGAGCTGCGCTTTGTCTGTTTCGAGTTCATCGGTCAGCGCCCTCAAACGGAGAGCGGCCCTGATGCGTGAAAGCAACTCTTCTGTATTAAACGGCTTGGCAATGTAGTCATCGGCACCGAGATCGAGACCACGTACTCGTTGGTCAATTGTCGACGCCGATGTGAGAAGAATAAACATGACGGTACGCAACCGGGGATGCTCTTTGACCTTCCGGCAGAACGTGAATCCATCCTGCTCGGGCATGAAAAAATCGCTCAAGATCACGTCGGGAGAATGTTTCTCGGCGATCTGCATTGCGGTAATAGGGCTTGTTGAGGTCAAAACCACATACTCGCCGATTGATTGGATTGCATGCCCGATAACCTGCAACTGCACCTCGTCGTCGTCAACGATCAGGATTTTTGGCGGCTTGTTCATACTACTGTTCCCCGAACTTTATCACTATGCTGATTCTTCGATTGGAAGCATCAAACGGTCTGTTGCGATCACGCAGCCTGGTATCGGCATAGCCGCGCACATCGGAAAGTTGTTCAGCCCGCAACCCGTTGGCCATGAGAAGTCGTCGCGCCGCGTTGGCACGATCCGTGCTCAGCTCGAAATTCGTGTACCCCTGTGTGCCCGAATACGGAAGCGCGTCCGTATGTCCTTCGATGACTACATCGTTCGCGAGTTTTCCGATCTCCGATGCAATCGTCGTCAGTATCCCGATAGCCTCCGGCTTCAGCCGTGATGTACCGAGGTCGAAATATGCACCTTGAGCAGATTCGTTCAGATTGATTCTCATTCCTTCTTCCGTCATTTCAAATGAGATCTGGCTCAGAAGCTGATGCAACGATGAATCCTGCCCCAATTTCTTCGTCAGAGTTGAGGCCATCTCCTGCATGCGTTTGGTTTCCCGGCGCAGATTATCTTCCGTATGTTGCTGAGGCATTGGCACTGTTGTTCCCGTGAACGCACCGCCTCCCGTTGAGTTCTCAAAAAAGGCGCCCGGATCTCTGAAATAGTGGGCCACATATTCCTTCACCTGTTTGCTCTGCCCGACGATCCATAACACAATAAACAATGCCATCATTGCAGTCACGAAATCAGCATACGCTACTTTCCACGCGCCGCCGTGATGACCGTGTGCGCCATGTTTCTTCTTCTTGATGATAATGGGAAGATCGCTATGACTGCGATTCATTGCTCTCGCCAATTGCTTAGGATTGTACGTGCTTCAGAGCTTTCACCGCTTGCTCCAATTCCTGGAATGCCGGCCGGACTTCGTTCGGGATGACGCGTCGGGCAAATTCAACAACCACCAACGGGGCATTGCCTTTTGCATAGGCAACGATTCCGGCCTTCATACATTCAAAATATCGTGATTGCGACTGGCTTAACAGATCCATGTGCGTCGACATCGGGCCGACGAAGCCGTAGCAGAGAAAAATTCCAAGAAACGTCCCCACAAGCGCCGCGGCAACCTTATAGCCAATTTCCGCAGGCGGGCCGTCAATTGCCTGCATCGTGATCACGATTCCCAAGACGGCCGCAACGATGCCAAGACCGGGAAGTGCATCGGCGACTTTTTGCAGCATTCCGCTTGCTTGTGTTTCTTCGGTGTGATGTGTCTCGATGTCGGCTTCAAGCATCGATTCAAGATCGTGCGGCGGTACGCCCCCCCCCATCAGCAGTTTCATCGTATCAGCAAGATAGTACAGCGCATGCTTGTGGTGCATGAGGAACTTATTTTTTGCGAAGATGGAACTTGCCTCGGGTTTTTCAACGTGCTGCTCAATAGCTATCAGGCCGTCGCGTGTTGCGGCGTTGAAGAGTTCGAACATCGTCTTCAGCAGGTTCAGGTATTCATCCTTGGTGTACGGGTCGCCTTTGAAGAGCCCGCCCATGTTGCTGGCCACACGTTTGAGCAGTGAAGGCGGCGTCTGCACCAACAATGCGCCCATCGCTGCTCCGCCGATAATGAGAAATTCTTCCGGCTGGAAAAGTACTCCAAGCGGGCCGCCGTGCAACACAAACCCGCCGAGGACACTCAGCAAAACAACGGCAATTCCAATTATCACAAACATGGATACGACCCTTCTCTCATCAGTCTTGTTTTGGCTTGGCCGCCGATTTGGTCAACATGCCTGCGGCTTTTGCTGCCGCGCTCTTTTCTCCGCGGGCAGCAAGGACGTTTTGCCTTTCAATTTCCGAAACAATCTCGGCACGATAGATCTTCACGTCCGGCGGGGCTTCAATCCCGATCTTCACTTGTCCATCGCTGATATGAAGTATCTTCACTCGGATGCCGCCGCCGATTTGAACTGCTTCATCGAGCTTTCGTGATAGGACTAGCATGGGTCACTCTCCCGTAACGAGTTGCAGCTCGTTGATTAATTTGTGCTGAATGGCAAACCGCTCGTTCTCAAGAATTGCCTGCTTCCCGAGATGTTTTTCAGCATCGATCAATAACGGGCTTCTCAGATTCACGGTGGATTGTTCAATGGGTTCCTTCAGCGACACAATGACCGCCACCGTAACGCCCTCTTCGAATCGCTCGGATGCCCGGTACAGAGGTTCGATAAATTTCGGATCAAGAATCGGAACACAGAGCTCCTTGTCCTCCACAGATAGCAGCCAACGGAATGGCTCTGTTTCGGGATAGTTGATAATGATGAACTTGTGCAAGTGTTCAAATCCGATGATTCCCTCCGGAAAGTCATACACATGTTCCTGTGCGTATTCGATTTCACCGAACTGTTGATTGAAACACTTCATTGTTGTTCTCCAGAATGTTTAGTGTTGTGCAAAGTTTCAGATGAAACAATAACGATATCGACCCGCCGGTTTCTTGCCTTGTTCTCCTGCGTTGTGTTGGGCACCAGAGGCTTGTACTCTGAAAATCCGACTATCGTCACCTTTTGCGGGTCAATGCCATGCCGTTTCATCAAATAATCGCCTGTGTTCATTGCCCGACCGACCGACAAATGCCAGTTTGAAGGGAACATGGTTGTGCTGATGGGAACGTTGTCAGTGTGTCCTTCAACTCTAATCTCGTTGGGCAGTGTCTTCAGAACGCTAGCCAGCAAGTCGAGGCTCCCCGTGGACGTGTTCTTGAGTGTCGCGCTGCCGGATGCAAATAGCAATTCTTCCGCCAAATGCACAACTACGCCCCGTGAATCCTGTGAAACGGAAACCAATTGAGATTGAAGGTCCTGATAGAGCGCCCCGTGCAACTTGCGTTCAATACTCATGCGATCCGGCATCAACGCTCCCCCGGGCAACACGGATTCGGATTCACCTAAAGGTACGGCCTTTCCGAACATCCCACCAAGGGCTACCACCACCTTTGAGTATTTCGTATTATCAACCTGGGACATTGCATATAAAATGACAAACAATCCCAGCAACAACGTAATCAAATCCGCGTAGGTGAGAAGCCACCTGTCCGCGTTTGACTGATTTTCGGGCTTCGATTGCCGTATTCGCTTCGATTTCATGCGAGCGCAGAGTTCCTTTCTGAATGCGGCAACATGCTTTCGAGCTTTGCCTTGATCACGCTCGGAATTTCTCCCGCCTGAATTCCTTGAACACCTTCAAGTATAAGATCGAGATGCATACTCTCTTCATCGTGAATTTTCTTCAGTTTGTCATAAATCGGGAGCCACACGATGTTTGCCATGAGCACGCCCCACAAGGTGGCGATAAAAGCCGTTGCTATGTGCCGGATGAGTGTATCCGGGTCTTCACCGGCCGCGGCAAGCGTGGCAATCAAGCCCATTACTGTTCCGATAATGCCCATTGTTGGCGAATACCCGCCCATTTTGTGAAATATCGCAGCACTCCTTGCATGGCGGTCGCCCACATAGTGGATTTCCGTTTCCGCGAGGCCGCGCAAACTATGTGGATCAATACCGTCCACAGTTAACCTCAAAATCTTTTGCAAGAACTGATGCGGAGCTGTATCGATGAATTTCTCAAGAGCGAACAGTCCTTCCCGCCGTGCAACAGACGAGTAAAACACAATGGAATCGATCGTTGATCGAACATCCTGTTTCGGCGGACGCGCCGCAAGAAACATCAGTTTGCCGATGCTCTTTATGCTGCTCATCGATGTGCCGATCATCGCTGCTGCAATGGTTCCGCCAAATACAATCGCCATGGCGGGAAGCAGAATAAGTCCGCCGATGGTACCGCCTTCCAACACAAACGAACCAAACACCACAGAGAATCCCAGCGTCAAGCCGAGTATTGTTCCAGCATCCCAACGAGAATTCATTCTATCGCAAGAAATCCATCAGTGATTTGGGAATCAGTCGTGCGCCAACATTCAGTGCCGCCTCCAGCATTATCTCTTCCTTTCTCAACAACAGCGTTGATTCTGCAAAATCCGTATCCTCGTCATTTGAGAGCAAGCTTGTCAGTTGGATTTCCCTTCCGGCAAGAAAGTTTTCGTGCATTTCAAGAGCATTCATCATGAGCCCGACCTTTCCGCCGACACTCGACACGTGCGACACATGCGCCGTCACTTGGTCGTAGTGTGCCGCAGTGGGTACAGTCCCGCCACGCATCGTGTCACGGATGTCGATCAGCGCCTGAAAAATCTCCTCTCCGAGAAATGCCTGCATTCCGTCGATATTCACTGCTTGCTTCAATCCGTCACCGACCTGAAGCTCGATCGTTCCGCTGATGCCGTTAGGGTTGAGAGTGACGCTTGATCCATCGGCTGCCAAAATGAACGGCGGGGCCGTGGTTTGCGTACCGCCGAAAAGGTGCTTACCGTTGAACTGCGTGTTACCGATCTGAACGGCACTCTTAATGATGGCGTCGATTTGCTCGGCAAAGGTCTGCAGGCTTGTCGTGCCGATTCCACTCCGTGCCTTGGTTACAATGTCTTTTGCTTCAAGCAAGAGGTTGCTGAAATTATCAATGGCTTGTGCAGTTGCCTGCAGCATCACAGTTCCGTCACTTACGTTCTTCTGGAACTGTTCGTTTTTGTTGATGGCGGTTTTTGTTCTGAGAATTCTGTAGGCCGCCTCCGGATCGTCCGACGGGTTCAAGACCCGCTTTCCCGACGAAAGCTGATCCTGAAGTTTGCTCATTCGGGATCGGGAATTGTTGACGCTCGTCAGGAAATTCTTCGTCAGCATGTTATCACTGATTCTCATAGCTACACCATATTGAGGATTGTTTTCATAAGTTCGTCCGTAGTACTCACAAGCCGGGCGGCTGCTTCGAATGACCGTTGAAATTTGATCATGTTTGTCATCTCTTCATCCAACGAAACACCCGAAATGGATTCGCGCTGTGCATACAATTGGGAAAGAATGAGTTCAGCCCCGTTACTTGCCGCTGTTGCCGAGGTGACCGCCGATCCCACGGAGCTGACAAATCTGTTGTAAAACTGGGAGACAGTTGATGTTCCGCCGTCGAGCAGTTGTTCGTTGATAATTCCAAACAACGCCAAGGCATTCTCATTGTTGCCCGGTGCGCCATCACCTGAAGCAGCTATGTTGTTAATATCGGAGGAGATCGTCGTGTTCACGGCAATACTTCGGGCATCGGTTCCCGTAAAGAAATTGATCCCGGTTTGTGGCGGATCTCCGAGTCCGTATCCCGCAGAATGAACCGCGTTGACACGTGTGATGATTGTGTTTGCGAGAGTATCAAGCTGAGACTGGTACCCGGGAATCGTTGTGTTGTACATTTCCATCAGGCCGCCGAGTTGGCCGCCGCCAACTTGCAGAGCGTAACCGCCGGATGTGGTAATGGTCAACGAGTCTGCCGTTGCAGACATTTGCAGGGGAACCGATGTAGCATTTCCGGCAACAAGCGTTCCCCCGATTGAGACCAGCATGACACCCTGACTATCCACCGATGCCGAGATATTGGCAAGTTGCGAAAGCTGGTCAAGCGCCTGATCGCGTTGATCCATCAGGTCATTCGGAAGGTTGCCTGCGCCCTTCGCTGACACGATTTGCGCGTTCAAATCCGCAATTTGCCTTGTCAGACTGTTGATCTGAATGACCTTGTTTCCGGCATCGTCAATGAGATTGTTGCGCTGAGCTATGAGGCCGTTGCTGATGCGGTTGAAGGTGGAAACCAGGTGCGTTGCCTGCGACAACACCGCGTTACGCGGACCGGCATCCTCGGGATGTGCAGACAGTTCCTGGAAACTGTTGAAGAACTTCGTCATAGCCGATTGGAGCCCGTGATCGGACGGCTCATTCAGTACCGACTCAATTTGACTAAGTACGCCCTGCCGCAACGAAGCTGACCCCAACGTTCCGCTTGATTGACGATATTGGTTATCAAGAAACCTGTTGCGCAAACGTTCAATTCCTTCAACGCTTACACCTGTTCCAATGAACAATCCTTGGGCATTTTTGAGCGGCATTGTTGCGGTCAAATCTGCACGCTGGCGCGTGTAGCCCGGCGTTGTTGCATTCGCTATATTGTGACTCGTGACGTTCATTGAGAGTTGCTGCGACGCCAGCGCCCTACGCCCGATCTCCAACAGTCCAAATAAGCCCGGCATGGTTTTCCTCTTTTTAGATTCGATGATCGACTAATTGACGGGAATGCCCGTCCGTGACTATGCGCAGTGTTTCCCGCACAAACCTTCGGGAATGCTCAATCAAGAACTGGTTTGCCTGATTCACTTTCATCATCACTTCTACCGCTGAATGCAGACGGCTTCCAATCATTGAGAGTTTGTCAGCATCGTTCTGCTGAAGTCGACAAAGCAATGATGTAAGATGAATCGACGTTTCCGGTTCATCGGGTGGCTGAGCAACCTCGCTCCACACCTCCCGCGTAAGCCGGAGCCGTTCCTGTTCAAGCGCTTCAATAGGCAGCAGAAGTTCCTGTTGCTTGTCCACCGAAGTCTCGACTACCGCGTGGTCAAGGTTTACCAGGGCTTGTTGTTGCATCCTCATCACTTCAATCAACTGTTCGGTCAGTTCCGCTTCGGTCGCCATCACTTCCATGAGATGATTAAGGTTACTCATTGCTTGTCTCCTGCTGTTGGAATACATTCATCAATCGAATGACACGGGCTACGTAGTGCTTCGTCTCACTAAACGGGGGAACACCGCCGTGCTTTTTTACTGCTCCCGGTCCGGCGTTATAGGACGCAAGAGCGAGAGTTTCATTCCCGTCGTGTCGTTCGAGCAACTGCTTGAGATATTTCGCCCCGCCCAAAATATTCTCTCGCGGATCCCACACATTCTTTACGCCCATTTCGGCTGCCGTTGAATCAATCAATTGCATCAATCCTTTTGCATTCTTCGGCGACTGCGCATCGGGCCGTGCCGAAGACTCCGCCGCAATAACCGCCTTGATGAGACTATCCTTCACTCCGAACTTCTCGGAAGCTTCTGCAACATACGACTCGTAGTTCCTCAACCGGTCAACAAGGGATGTCTTGTTGCTCACGATTGAGGCGGAATCAACCCCCGGCGCCTTCTTTACCGGCACACTGTTTTTCAGGAAATCGACGTTTCGTTCCAACTTCCCCGACGGCCCGGGGTTGTTCTGAGTCACCGGCGAGACATGCGGAAGCAACTTCTCCCCCGTCATCTTTCTGTAGAGCATGTCGGCTATGCCGAGATTGCTGTTTTTGGAGATGTGCTTTGCCAATTCCACATCAAACAAACTCTCCAGCATGTCGCCGCCGAAGCTATCCGTAGAGTTATCGGACTTTTCGACGGTATTCCTCATGCTCTTGAGCATATACCCAACGAAAACAGACTCAAACTCCCGAACAGCCTTCTGAAGCTTGGCTTTTTGGACCGGATCGAGCTTTTCGCTTTTCTGCGAAGCAGCCGGCGATGATATGGACTGATCAATAGTCATCAGTTGCGCCTATATAATCACCAATGCGGCTTTCAACGCCCCCGCCTCTTTCAATGCCTGAAAGATGGCAATAATATCGCGAGCGCCGACTTTCAGCATGTTCAAAGCCTTCGCAACATCCTGAACTGTTGCAGCCCCGTCGAGTGCCACCACAACGGATGAATCAACCTGCGCCGACACCGTTGTCAGGTTTGTCACGACAGTCTGACCTTGCGAAAAGGGGTTCGGCTGAGAGACGACCGGTGTTGACTGAATGTCGATATTCAAGCTCCCATGAGAGATTGCCACCGGAAGTAAACTGACCGCTCCGCCGACGACAATTGTACCGGTTTTTTCGTTGATAACAACCTTCGCTGCAACGTCGGGAGTTATTTCGATAAGCTCGACTTGGGAAATGAACTCGACAAGCCGGCCATCGTTCTTGAACTCATTCGGGATTGTAAGGGAAATTGTCGAGCCGTCGTTTGCTGTGGCAATTCTGCTGCCGAATTTTGAATTGACTTCCTCCGCTATCCTGTTTGCAGTCGTGAAATCTGCCTGTGTCAGAACAAGGGCAATCGTTGAATCGGTGCTGAAATCTGTACCGACAGATCGTTCGAGAATTCCGCCGCCGGGAATGCGTCCGGCGGAAGTATGATTGCGGCGGACTTCGTTACCATTTTGGCGAACGCCGCTCCCCCCAACCGAGATCGGTCCCTGAGCCATTGCATAGACTGCCCCGTCAATTCCTGAAAGAGGGGTCATCAATAGAATTCCTCCGGCGAGATTTGTTGCATCGCCCATTGATGAGACGGTTACATCTATCACTCCGCCCTCGCGCGCAAATCCCGGAATCGTCGATGTGACCATCACTGCCGCGACGTTCCGAAGTCTCAAATCAGCTTGCGGAACGGTGATTCCGAATCGTTTGAGCATGCTCGTAACCGATTGCAGGGTAAATGTCGATCGTTGCGTATCACCTGTGCCGTTCAATCCGACAACCAGTCCGTAGCCGATAATCTGCTTGCCGCGTACACCTTGAAGGTATGCGATGTCTTTGATTCTGGTTGCAGAGTTGGCGCTGCCAGCGGCAAACAGAACGGCTGCAACAACAATATGAAAACGGTTCAATTTCATGATTCAGATTCCTTAAAACAGCCAATGAAAGATCTTTGTCAGCCAACCCGGTTCCTGCACTTTCGTGAGACTTCCTTCTCCTTGCAACATAATCTTGGCATCAGCAATGTTGAATGAGTAGACCGAGTTGTCAGGCATGATATCCGATGGACGAACAATGCCCGAGATCTTCAGGATCTGCTCTTCGCCATTGATGGTTATCGAGCGGCTTCCGTTGATGATGACATTTCCGTTTGCAAGAACTGAATCAACTTGCGCGCTGATTTTAGCCCGGACTGAGCCGCGATTCGAAGTCGAGCCTTCGCCCTTGAACTGATTCCCTGTTCCGACTCCTCCACTGACGCTTTTGCCGCTGCCTGATGGCAGAGTGGCATTTGCAGAGAGGGAGATGTCGCTGCCGCGTGATGTTTCCGTTTTTGCGTCGTTGACGGCGCTCGTGCTTTCGAGAATCAACACTGTCACGGCATCACCGACTTGTGTCGCCTTTTGGTCGGCAAACAACGAGCGATTCAGGTTGTTACGCATATCCTGGGCAAAGACGCTACTTGCGCCGACAAACCCAAATAGTACGAGATATTTCCAAATGTTCGACTTCATTGTTCGACTTTCACTTGTGACTGACCAATTCAACATTCTTTTCATCGACAACCCGTGCAGTGAATCTGTTTCCTGATCCGGTCTTCTGGACTTTGATGATATCACCCTTTGCACCATCCTCACGGGCAATTGCCTGCACACCAATCACAATACTATTGGATTTCACCGAGAGTGTGACGGGGCTGCCTTGTGTTATTGTCGGGATTCCCTCGAACATGCTTTCCGTCAGAACTGAACCGGCATTGATGATGCGCTTTGCCCGCTTCCCTACGAGCTTTTTCGGGTCGGTAATAACATCTTCCGATAACATTGTAGTCTCAACTTCTTCTCTTCTTGCAGCGATGGAATCGCCGGACTGCCCCTTTTCTATCTTGTCCGATGCAATCATAACTTTGCCGAAACGCCGGATCTTCACCGAAACAAGAAACGTATGCTCAACACGTCCATTCTGCACCACTTCAATCGGAAGCAGCACATTCTTCCGCAGCAACATTGACCCCTTGTCGGCAACCCGAAACGTTGCTCCCTTTAAGGTGACAGAACCATTCACAGGAACCTTCCGGAACTCGACAGCAAATTCCACCTCAGCACTTGACTGAGCGGCAAGTTTCGAGCCTATGAATTGCTCAATCACCTTCCTGATTTCCTGCTCAGCTGGCGAACGGTCTTGCACATCTGCGGGAAACAACAATGTCAGTATGACACCAAGGACAATCACAGTGCGTTACCGCTTCAAGTTGTTGGCGATTTGAAGCATATCTTCAACGGTTTTGACCGTCTTCGAATTGATTTCATACGCACGTTGCGCAACGATCATATTCACCATCTCCTCAACAACATCCACGTTGGATGATTCAAGGTAACCTTGTTGAAGTTCGCCAAATCCCTCGCTTCCCGCTGTCCCGACCATTGCAGCACCTGAAGCGGGCGTTTCAACGAACAGGTTGTTGCCGATTGCCTTCAATCCGGCCACGTTCACAAATCTTGCCAGCTCAATTTGTGCGACGCGAACCGGCGTATCTCCGGAGCCATCGCTGACTTCAACCGTACCGTCACGACTCACGGAGAAACTCTGTGCATCGCTCGAAAGCGACACGCCGGGATCCATCACATAACCGAGTGAAGTGACAAGAGTACCGTCTGAAGAAAGTTTGAAGGAACCGTCCCGTGTGTAAGCAATTGTCCCGTCCGGTTTTCGGATCTGGAAGAAGCCCTCGCCGACAATTGATATGTCAAACGGATTGCTTGTCGCCTGCAAGTCTCCCTGCACGAAGCTCTTCTGCGTTGCCATCGGTGCTGTACCGGTTCCGACCTGAATTTCGTTCGTCTCCCGCAATGCATTACCGCTTGCGCCTCCGCTTGCCTTGATTGTCTGGTACATCAAGTCCTGAAACTCCGCTCTCGACTTCTTGAAGCCCGTCGTGTTTACATTCGCAAGATTGTGCGCGATGGTGTCCACGTTCAATTGTTGAGCGCCCATTCCTGCAGATGCTGTTCGTAGTGCCCTGTTCATATCATTCTCCCTTTGTCATAGACTTTTGCTGCTCTCTTCTCATGTTCTTTTGTTTCAGAACTTTCCTACTTCCATCAACTTGTCGAGCGTCGCATCCTGGGATGTGATCGCTTTTTGATTTGATTCGAAGTGACGTGATATCTCGATCATTTCGATCATCTCTGCAATCCCGTCAACGTTCGATTCTTCCAGAAAGCCCTGCCGCACAATCGGAAACTCCTTTTCGATGAGTCCCGCAGTATTCTCTTCATCCGAACGAAATATGGCGCCGCCTTCCTTCTTCAGTTTCGATTGATCCTGAAACTCGACAATCCTTATTTTTCCTATGTGGTCCTTTCCGATCATGATCTCGCCTGACTCGGTAACGACAACGTTCTCCTGAACTACCCTCTGAACATTCGGAAGCGTGATTTTTCCGTCCGAACTGAGAACGGGAAACCCTTCACGCGTTGTCAACGATCCATCAAGCCCGAGCGTAAAGTTGCCGTTGCGCGTGTATCGTTCACCCTGCGGAGTCTGCACGACAAAATAGCCTTCACCCTGCAACGCAAAATCAAGGGGGTTCTGTGTCTGTTTCAATGACCCTTCACTGAAATCGGTTGTCTTTTGAATCGTCAGCCGTGCGGTGAATTCGCCTGCAGAGGACTTTGGGGCAACGCCGGAATCTTTCATCATCTCTACAAACATCCCGTCCTTCTTGAAACCTGTTGCATTCATATTTGCGAGATTGTTTGCCAGAACTTCCATTTTCACAAGCATGGGTGGCATGCCATTGCTTGATGAATACAGTCCCTTGATCATGCTCGTGACTCCTTCCGGATTTGTGATTCTTCCAGTTTTCGCAACGACGTGGCAAGCTCGACTTCTCCCCTGCCAACCCCAAGCCTTTTGGCTGAAACGTGATTCTGCCGCGTGGACTTGAGTTGTGATTCCCATGCGTAGGGCTTGCGCTCCGATTCGAGTCTTCTCAACAGATGAAATTCTCCCTGTCCCCGCCCGAATGTCTTGGCGAGAGAAATGGCCGAATCATCTGCTTCAACCGTACCGAATTCTAACGCGAGACGCCCGGACGATCCTTGTATTTTTTCTTGAAGGACGAGTTTCGCCTGTGCAAGAATTGCATCAACTGCCGATACTTCATGCCTCTCAAGCTGGTTCGAACGCGGCATGGTGTGCTTGCGCGACATCGGATTGCCAATCGTGGACATCATTGCAGCGGTCCCGACAAGTGAGACGAGCAAAGCGGCAACAAATGGAATGGTCCGCACCCCAAAAACGCCCTGATCGGATATGCTCATAGCCGGGCTCCTGTTCGCTGCCGCCTCCTCATTCTGTAAAGCCAACGCTCTAATGTCAATCACCGGAACGACATTCTCCGATTCCTGCGATGAGTTTGTATCTGCCGATGATTTGGTTTCAGCACGAGGTGGAGCCTCGCGTTTCGTCTTTTGCAAATTCGCTTGCGCCACAATACTCGCATACGGCGCGAGCAGCAGAATTGCCAATACCAGCAGTCGTCTCATACAACCCTCCTTCGCATAGGCAGAAATATCGTGAATGTCGTCCCTTTCCCTACTTCACTCTCCACATTTATTTCTCCTTTGTGGTCACTGATGATTTTTCTGCAAATGGATAGGCCAAGGCCTGTTCCGCTTCCTTCACCCTTCGTTGTGAAAAACGGCATAAAGATCTTGTCAAGATGGTGTTTTTCAATCCCCCCTCCTGAGTCAACGAACTTTGCAATTATGTGAAACCCCGAGGATTCTGTCGAGATTGTTATCATTCCGCCTTTGTGCATTGCATCCCGCGCATTGATCAACAGATTCAGGAACACCTGCTGCAGCGTATTGATGTTACCAACCACCGGAGGAAGATCGGGACACAACGCAGTACAGATTTCTATCATCGAGTTCCGATATTCGTGTTGAACCATGGCCACGGTCTCTTCAATCGCCCTATTCACGTTGACTTCCTCCATTTTGGGCTCTTCCGAAGCATTGCGGGCGAAGTTCATCAGCCGTCGGGTCATCTCCGAGAGACGCTTGACTTGCTGTGCGAGAAGATCGTGCCATCCGGGAAGTGGCTTCCCGCGCTGCACCATTTCCATATGCATCATGATGATCTGAATCGGATTCTTGATCTCATGCACAATACTCGCAGCCAACTCGCCGATGGCAGCGAGCTTTGCGGCATGCATCGTCTGCGCCTGCGATTCCTTCAGTTCTTTGTTCAAAGACACAATGCGATCATATGTCCGCCAGTTCTCGATACCAACCGCGGCTTGATGCGCCAGAACACTCAAGAGCTGGATGTCGTGGTTTGAGATTTCTTCATGCGATTTCGGCGACTGAATGATGAAGACCCCAAGCGCCTCGTTGCGCATGAAAAGCGGCACGATTACGAGAATTCTCTGTTGCATGCCTGCACCGATCACATCAAGGTCAGGGAACAACGCTGTCCGTTGCTCCGCTATCACCCAATCCACAATTCCCGCCTCAACCTGCTTCCGGGCAAGGACGATAAACTCCTGGGAAGATCGCTTTGAAAATGGCAAGAGCAAACCCGATTCCCGCTCGAACAGAAACACGTTCATTTCAAGCACCGGAAGAACCTGCCGCGTGAGATGCACAAGCGTCCCGACAATCTCTTCCGGCTCCAACGCTGTGCTGATACTGTTGGACAATTGCTGCATCGCCAACAGTTCATTAAGCGAGGTACGAATAGCCGCGTTATTTTCCGTTGCCTGGAGATGATTCCGTTTGAGAAGATCAATTGTCTCTTCCAGCGCTGTAATGTACTGCTCGCGGCTCTCCATGAACGATTCAAACTGCGGCGCAGCATTGTCAAGCAACTGCAGACGATTGCGGCGCAATCTGGTTTTCTGATGTGAGGAAGGCTTCATGTTAGTCTCGGGTCGCACCGAACATACTCTTGAACTGTGTTATATCCGAAGCAATGATCGAACGATAATTTTCAATGTACCGGTCAAGCAACCCCGGATCGTCGAGTTGAAGCCTGTGCAACACATCCGGATGGAATGTTAACCCGTCTTCGTACTGCATCGGCGATCCGCACAGAGTATTTGCCAACACGTCAGCACAATGGATAATACTGACGAGATCCGGATTCTCTTTCGCTTCCAGCGGTTCGTGGTGTTTGAAGATTGCTTCAACGAGATGATTCGGAAAGTTCCACCGTTCGGCAAGCCAGCCGCCGATTTCCGCATGCGTAACGCCAAGAACTTCGCGCTCAGCCTCAATAAAGGGGAGGCCCGAGGTTTCAGCTCGCGCCTTTATGTCATCGTACTCACTACGAAAATACTGATACAAGGCCGACATACCCATGTCGTGAAGTAGACCGCCGACAAACACTTCACCACTGACGCGGTACCCAAGGTCACGGGCGAGCCTGCGTGCAATGACGCCGCTATAAATTGAGTGATCCCAGAACCGGTGGGCATCGAATGTTGCGTCACCCTTTTTTTGAAGGGCGCTGACAAGTGAGATACTAATGACTATCTCCTTCAGTGCATCAAACCCGAGAACAATTATTGCGAAATCAACGGTCGCTATTTGCTTCGGGAAACCGTAGAATGCTGAGTTGGCGATCTTCAATACTTTCCCCGTCAGAGCCTGATCAGCTTCTATCACTCTGCCCAAACGTGAAGCTGATGTTTTCGGATTTTCAACCATCTCCACAACTTCCTGGGCAACAGCCGGAAGTGTCGGCAACTGTATGATTGATTGTACCTTGTCCCGTATGAATTGCGGTGATGCCATGTAGTTCCTAAGTGTCAGTCCAGCTTTCGAATCTGAATAGTCATCCATTCCTTGTTTGCGAAGCAGCGCCTGGTCCGTGTCAGTACACGAGCGCGCTTACCTTCTTTTTCAATCGTTCGAGAATCGCCGCATGCTTCTGAAACACTCTCGATTCAGAAAGCCGCAGCACATTGGCAATTTCCTTGAATGTCAGTTCTTCATAATAATACAGCGCAATAACGAGTCTGTCCTGCGACGGCAAGTCCTCCACAATAGACACAAGCATTTCCTTCACCTGTTCATTGCCGATTCGTTCCGCAGGGTCGATATTATCGTCGGCAATGCTGTTCTCCAACGATTCTTCGGTGCCTGCTCCGAACGTGATCGCTTCCGGTGTGACGCTTCGTGCTTCGTGGAGCATTCGGACATACTCTTCGACGGACATTTGCAGTTCCTCCACAATATGCTTCGTCGAACCCGCGAGAGTGTTATTGCACTCGATTTTCTGCGTCACCTTGTCGAGTGTGCGGACTTTTTCTCGAACAGAACGCGGCACCCAGTCGAGTTTTCGCAACTCATCCTGTACTGTTCCGCGGATGCGTGTGATTGCATACGTCTCGAATTTCACTCCCCGCGAAGGATCAAACCTCTCAATGGAATCCAGAAGCCCGATCATTCCGAGTTGCAGCAGGTCCTCTTCATTGATCACCGAAGCCGACTGCCTGGAATACCCGCGGAACTTGCTGACGACATACTTCACCACGCCACTGTACTCCATGACCAGTTGCCGTTTCACATCAAGCGACCGTGTGCGGGAGTATTCCTCCCACAAAGTGTCAGTCGCTGTTTCGTTCATCACCGTGTTCATGTTGTTGTACTGTTAGGAACCTGGGTGGTCGCATCTTTTTCCGATGACTGAGAGTCGACGATATTCTTCCGGATCATCATCCCGCCAACCAGAATGATTGCGGTTGCGGCAAGCACAATCCCGACAAAAACAATGAACGAACGGGATACAATCTCCAACACCGATCCGCCGCTTCCGCCGAAAACGACCGTGGCAACACAGAAACCCAGAACCCCGATTTGAAAAATGAGTTTGTTCATGCTATACGAACCCTTCGTGTTTTCAGATGTGCAGCCTGCTCTGCTATGCGACCTGCGAGCATGTTCATCGAAAGTGATGCTCCGCAGAGGGGGAATTCCTTTAGAACCGGCGATTGCCGTGCTACAGCTTTCGCGACGCTGATATCGTACGGGATTGAGCAGAGATAATGAAGATGCTTCTTCAGAAAATGATTCACTGCCGTTTGCAATTTCATTGCAGCATCATCTGCGTCGGCAGGAGTTCGGGCTCCATTGACCACAATTTTCAAGGGAACAAATTCGTCGGCAAGTGTAATCAACTTGATCAATGCATAGGCGTCCATTATCGCTGTCGGCTCGGGACTGGTGATGACAAGTGTCTCGTGTGAACGAACTGCAAAGTTGATGATATCCTCCCGTATTCCCGCCGAAGTATCAATGACCAGGTAGTCGTAGTGTCGATCCAAGTCAGCGATGTCATTGAGCAATTCCGTCTGCTTCTCCAACGTCATTACCGGATACTCGCGATCGCCGGAATTACCCGGCAGGATGCTGAAGTTCTTGGTAACCGGCATGATGACGTCTTCAATATCCTTCTCCCCCCGGAGGATGTCGCCAAGCCGCAGCTTCGGCGAAATCCCCGCCAGCACATCGATATTCCCCAGGTTCTCGTCTGCATCGAGCAATAGCGATGTGCCGCCCAGTTCCGCCAAACGCAACGCAAGATTCAGCGCTACGGTGCTTTTTCCTACGCCTCCCTTCCCGCTGGCAACGGTGATGATATGCGGCTTCATCGCAGAATTCCTTCTGCAATTTTTCTCCGCTATTTCCCGTAGGCGGGTCGCCTGGTCAAACATTCGTTAACTCTCCGGTGTATACCATCTGTGCAAGATGCACATTGCTTGCCACTTTGATATCATCAGGAACGCTTTGTCCTGTGGTGATATACGAGATTGGAATTCCTGACCTATGCGCAATATTGACCATTTGGCCGAATGTTACAGCCTCGTCGAGTTTCGAGAAGATGACCCGGTTCGGCGTAACGACTTTGAACCGCTCGAGTATTTCCTCCAACGCCCGGCTTTGAGTTGAAGAGTTGAGAACAAGATGAACTTCGTGAGGATTGGCAGCGCCTACGAACTTTGCCAATTCATTGATCTCTCTCTTCATTCGCTGGCTTCTTCCAACTGTGTCGATGAGGACAACGTCCTTTCCTTTGAAAGATGATAGAGCCGATTTCATCTCGGCGGGCTTGTACACGACTTCCATCGGGATATCGGCGATTGCCGCGAAGGTTCTTAACTGCTCGATGGCGCCGATTCGATACGTGTCTGCCGATATCAAGGCAACATTCTGCTTGTGGATCAGCTTATGGATGGCAGCGAGCTTAGCCACCGTTGTTGTCTTTCCGACCCCGGTAGGGCCCACCAACGCGATAATCCGGGGCTTCTTGGATGATGATGGAGAAGGCAACGTCTTGAACATACCGGAAAGAGTCCGCAACAGATGTTGCTCGACATCCTTCTTGTTTCCAAGGCGATCCTCTCCCAACGAGCGGTACGCACCTTGGACGAGTTCCGACACAATGTGTTCATTCACATCCTGCCCGACGAGCTTTGTATATGCGCTTTTCAAATGTTCCGGCAGGGTCGGCATTTTGCTGTACTTGAGATGGATGGCAATTTCCTCAACCACGCTTCGCAACTGCTCGACCTCCCCTTTCAAATCGTGGTACTCAGCCAGACCGTTCGCAGATTGCGAACCAGTCCTTCCCGGATGCCGCTCACGGGTTCGATGCTCGAACTGCCTCGCCACTTTTTGCAGGCTTGCGAATGTGTTCTCGCCACCGTGTATCTCAGGCGATGTCGGGCTGACTCCGGCGCGGGCCAAGTGTCGCGGGAAATCCGAGTCTGCCGCCACCTCTTCATCAATTGCAGCAGTAATCTCAAACTCATCTTTACGAAGAAAGTTGAGTACTCCACCTTTTGGAACTGTTCTGGTATTCAGGATGATCGCATTCTCTCCCAATTCACTTCTCATTACATCTGTCGCCGCTTTGAGAGTGGTTCCGGTGAATTTTTTAATCTGCATTGCTTGCCTCCAGTTTTCCTATGAATTCAATTTCTGTTTCGGGCGGCAGTTCTGTAAACGATAACACTGCAACGTTCGGAAACGATGTTCGAATCAAACGATAAAAGTAGGGCCTGACAGTCGCAACACATAAAACAACCGGCTGATATCCTCCTGCCATCATTATTTCGACGTTGGCTGTCAGGCTTCTTTGTATCTCTTGAATCATTTCGGGCGCCAAACCGAGACTTGGACTGCTTTCGCGTTGATTCTGCAGGGCGTTGGTGATCACTTGCTCAAGCCGCGGGTCCATTGCAATTGCGTGCAGCACACCCTTTCCGTCCTTGTACATCCGGGCAATGGTATCCGAAAGGGAATGACGGACATACTCTGTCAGTACGTCAACATTCTTTGTCACCTTCGCGTAGTCGCATAGCGACTCAAGAATGGTGACAAGATCTCGTACCGGAATTCCTTCCTTCAATAAATTCTGTAGCACCTTTTGAATTGTTCCGAACGGAAGTGATTCCGGGTTGATTTCGTCAACAATGGCCGGGTATTCCTTCTTCAGATTTTCAATGAGTTTCTTCGTCTCTTGCCGGCCAAGAATCTTGTCGCAATTGCGACGCAATACTTCCTGAAGGTGTGTGGAGAGAACCGCTGCCGGCTCCACCACCGTATAGCCCGCCATTTCCGCATGATCACGCTCGTGCGAGCCAATCCAGATTGCCGGCAAACCAAACGCAGGCTCTTTTGCGGCAATACCTTTGATATCTTCACCTGCAACTCCGGGGTTCATTGCAAGCAGCCGATCAACCATAAGAGTGTTCGTGACAACAACATTCCCGCGGATCTTGATTACATATTGATTGGGATCGAGCTGAAGGTTATCGCGTACACGGACAGGAGGAATGATAATGCCCAGATCCATCGCAAGTTGTTTGCGGAGGTTCGTTATCCGATTGAACAAATCTCCACCCTGTATTTCATCAACCAGAGAAATCAACCCGTATCCGATTTCCACCTCCAACGGATCAACTTGGAGATAATCCTCTATCTGCTCTTGTTTCGGAGTTGCAGGAGCCGGCGGTTTTGCTTTCTCGAGCGCTGCATGCTTGCTATCGCGCATATTGACGAATCCTATCGATCCGGTAAGCCCGGCAAGTAACAGGAACGGAATTGTCGGAAGACCTGGCACAATCGCAAAGAGCCCCAACGCTCCGGAAACGATCAATAACGGTTTCGGTTTTCCCAGCAATTGCGTCCGCATTTCAATATCAAGGGCAGTCCCCGACGCGCTGCGTGTCACAATCATACCGGCGGCAGTTGACACAATGAGAGCGGGGATTTGCGACACGAGCCCGTCGCCCACCGTCAGTAATGTGTAGTTTTGCAGAGCATCGGTAAATGGCATTCCCCGTTGCACAATACCAATCACAAACCCGCCGACGATGTTGACAAGGTTAATCAAGAGCCCGGCGATTGCATCCCCCTTGACGAACTTGCTTGCACCGTCCATTGCTCCATGAAACTCTGCTTCACGGGCGATTTCACGTCGACGCTGACGGGCCTGATCTTCGGTGATAAGACCCGCATTCATGTCAGCGTCGATTGCCATTTGCTTGCCGGGCATTGCATCGAGAGTGAAGCGTGCCGCGACCTCCGCAATCCGTCCGGCTCCTTTTACAATCACAATGAACTGAATGATGACGAGAATGATGAAGATGATGAATCCGACGACGTAGTTTCCCTGGACCACGAATATGCCGAAGGCATTGATCACTTCACCTGCATACCCTTCGCCCAGAATCAAGCGTGTTGAAGCAACGTTGAGCGATAAGCGGAAGATAGTGAGTATCAGGAGGAGGCCGGGAAAGACCGACAGTTCCAACGGATGCGTGATGTACATCGACACCGTCAGAATGAGGATGGCAATGGTGATGTTCGTAGCAAGCAACACATCCAACATCAGCGGAGGCAGCGGAATGATCATCATTGCGAGGATGAGTATCACGCCGCCTGCAAGTACGAAGTCGGAGTTCTTGCTCAGCATCTTCATTGGTGCCGAGTCGAGAAACCCCCTGTTGTAAACCGCTGATTCCATTGTCTAATTCACACTGAACATTGACTTTCCTGTTTCACGCAGACGATACACGTATGCAAGAACCTGGGCAACAACCTGGAATAGTTTTTCCGGAATTTCCTCGCCTACTTCCACCGTCTTATACAACATTTGCGCGAGGGGCTTGTCCTCGACAATCGGGACATTGTTTTCCTGAGCGATATTCTTGATGCGCTGCGCGATGAGATCAACACCTTTTGCAACAACTTTCGGTGCGCCCATCTTCGCCATTTCGTATTTGATGGCAACCGCGAAGTGCGTCGGGTTTGTAATCACGACATCGGCTTTGGGAACATCCTGCATCATGCGGCGATACGCAATCTGGCGCTGGATCGTTCTGATACGTCCCTTAATCAACGGGTCGCCCTCTGACTGTTTCATTTCTTCCTTCACTTCGTGCTTTGTCATGCGCAGCTTCTTTTCGAATTCAAATCGCTGGAAAGCATAATCGGCGGCAGCAATGACAAAAAAGGCGAGCCCGACTTTCAATCCTACCGTTACAGACGCAACCGACATGAACTCTACAATTCCGTTTACCGCCCCGTCTGCCAAAGAGAGGGATTCGGACACGACATCATGCATGGAACCATAGGCAACCGCTGCGATCACGGATATTTTGAGCAGGCCTTTCATCACTTCAACGATAGAATGTTTTGAAGCCAGAATGCGTTTCAGCCCTTTCAGAACATTAAGCTTGGTAAACTTTGGCCGCAACGGCTCCCACGTAAACAAGAGTCCAACCTGGGCAATATTCGAAATCAAGCCAACTGCCATCACGGCAAGCAGCAGGGGGGCAAGAATGAGCGCAAACGAAACAATCCCCTCCCGAAGAATGAAATGCAGGTTGGCGCTGCTGAGCTCGATCTGCCCAACGTTCGAAAACACGGAGCGCCCGATTGCGGCAAGCTTCAACGCAACCGTCGAGCCTCCCAAGTACAACACCAGCAGGCCGAACACAAGAACAGTCGCCGAATTCAAGTCCGTTGACTTGGCAACACTTCCTTTCTTGCGAGTATCGTCTTTCTTCTTCTGACTCGCCGGTTCGGTTTTTTCTTCAGCCGATGATTCGAATTCTGCCATCTCTTACAATATCCTTATCAACTCAAGTAAGTTGGCCTCGAACGTTGCAAGCAGCTTCTTGAACACGAACACCAACAACGGAGCAGCCATCATGATCGCGAAGAACCCTGCTCCGATTTTCAGAGGGAACGCGACCATGAAGATGTTCATCTGCGGCATCACGCGGGAAAGAATCGAAAGCGCAACGCTGATGAGGAACATCGCCACCATTACCGGTGCCGCAAGTTTCACTGCAACAATGAAAATGAACCCTGTGAGTTTCAACATTCCGTCGAAGGCTGCGGCAGAAAGTGTCAAGCCGCCGATCGGAATTGCCGTATAGCTTAGGTACAGCGCCTCAAGCACAAAATGATGTCCGTTCAGAAGGAGGAAGACCATAAGCATCATCAAATACATCAACTCGCTAATCACGGAGGTACTTTTGCCTGCTTCAGGATCGAACATCGATGCAGCCGAAAGACCTGTCTCGAGCGAGATCAGTTCGCCTGCATACCGGACGCCTGCAAACAACAAACCGGTCGCAAATCCGATCAGGATTCCGGCTGCCGCTTCATGAAGAATGAGCAATACAAACGGCAGGAACTCTATTGTCACAGGCGGCGCATCGCCTGCGGCTACAGGGTATAGGACAAACGAAAAAAACAGGCCAAAGGCTACCTTGACCTGTACCGGAATGCCCTGATGGCCCAGTATCGGCGCAACAACAATTAACGACGTAATGCGCACGAACAGCAGGAAAAACAGAAGAAGCTGGGAAACGTATACCTCCATTGTGCTTGCTGCCGTCAGTGTGCGATTGTCGGAATTTGCTGGAAGAGGCTGATCGTAAACCCGAGCAATGTGTCTATCATCCACGGAAGAGTTAATACGAGAATGATAGCGATAGCAATGAGTTTCGGAACAAACGTCAGCGTGAACTCTTGAATGGATGTTGCGGCCTGCAACACCGAGATAAACAAACCAACAAGCAACGAGGCCAGAAGAACCGGGGCCGCGACAAGCATTGCGGTGAAAAATGTCTCACGAAACAGGTGGACTACGAATTCGACAGTCATGTCATCTCCTTACTGAAAGCTCTGCATCAGCGATTTTACGACGAGGTGCCATCCATCAATCAGAACAAATAGCAATATCTTGAACGGCATTGAGATCATTGCCGGCGGCAACATCATCATACCCATCGACATGAGAATACTCGCAACCACCATGTCAATAATGATGAACGGAATGAACAGCATGAACCCTATCTGAAACCCGACGCGCAACTCGCTGATGGCATATGCCGGCACCAAAGCATACGTCGGCACTTCCTCGCGGCTCTTGGGCTTGTCGAGATTTGACAGACGGAGGAACAATCCCAAGTCTTCCTCCCGCGTTTGTTTGAACATGAACTCACGAATCGGTTCAACGCCTTTGTCGTACGCTTCCTCAAGAGTTATCTTCTTCTGAAAATACGGTTGAAGGGCGGAATCGTTTACCTTGTTCCACGTCGGAGCCATTACGAAGAATGTAAGAAACAACGCCAGCCCGATAAGAACCTGTGAGGGAGGCATTTGTGTCGTTCCCATTGCTTGTTTCAGAAAATGAAACACCACAATGATGCGTGTGAACGCGGTTGTCAGAATAAGAAGCGCCGGGGCAAGAGAAAGAATAGTCATCAGGAACAGAATCTGAAGCGTGATGGACACATCTTCCGGATTCGCCGTTTTGCCCACTTCGACCGAGAGTTTTGGAAGCGGCATGGGTTTGTTCTGGGCATACAACGCGCCCGCGAGAACAACACACGCAAGAACCATGAGCAGCAATCTTCTCGTCATCAGACCCCTTTCGCCGCCACTTTGCTGATTTGCGCCTTGAGCGCATCGGCAAATGAAACGGAGGTTGATTGCGAGGGTTTTCTTGTAAACCAACCGCCTTGTGCAGACTCACCGGCAAGCCGCTCGTCGATTTGACTCAGACTTGTTGCGTCGCTGATTTCGCCCAGCGAGTGCATCCCTTCTTCCGACACGCCTATCACGAGAACTTTGTCCATTACCTTGATCACACTGACCGAGCGTTTAGGCTGAATCATCAACGTTCCAATCACCTTCATCTCAACGATTTGGGATGATGAGGATTGACGTCCGTACATGTACTTCTTCATCACGACCACAACACCGATCATCAGCAAAATGACGGCACCGAGAGAGAGAAGAGACTTCACCACGATCCACTCCATCAGGAACCCAGTCCCTTTATGCGTTCCGCTGTCCCGACGAGACTTGTTACGCGGATGGCAAAATGTTTGTCGATAACCACGACTTCGCCTTCAGCCATCTTTGTTCCGTTGACAATGATATCAACAGGCTCGCCGGCCATTCTATCGAATTCGATAATCGAGCCGCGTTTCATGTCGAGAATTCGTCGAATCTCGATGTTCGTCCGGCCAAGCTCAACGGAGACAGACAGATTGATTCCCATAATCAGGTCAAGCTTCTTGTCCCGATCGCCCGCGCCGGGTTCCGTTGTCTGATCCAACGGCTGGAAACTTGCCTTCTGCATTTCCACATCACCTGTGGAATAAGGAAACAGACGGGCTTCACCCTCCGTTTGCTCATTCGCCTTCTCAGCTTCCTGTTGGCGCGGAGGAAACTTCAGGATTTCTTCATCCTTAATTTGATCCATGTTGACCTTCTTCCTGATTAGTGGTATCTGATAGTATTTGAGTTAACTTCACTGCCGCCCGTCCGTTGGAGATTCCCGGCTTTCCGAGAGCACGCGTTGTGCCGTCAAGTTCGATGCGAAGATCGCTTGTCGTCGTTGTATCGGTGAGCAACACGTCGCCGGGCTCCAAATTCATCAATTGCTGCACTGTAAGTGTCGTGTCGCCAAGCATGCACACGAGGGGAAGCCTTGTGGTTTCCAATGTCTTCATAACGACGACGCGGGATTCGGTATGGCCGGGACTCGAATCCACGCCGGCAGAGTGTTGCACGTGGAGTTTGGCAAGAATATCTTCAAAAGCAAAGGTTGGAAGGCAGATGTTCATAGTATACGGCTGCCCGTCGATAGTCAGTTCGAACGATACAACGAGAACAATCTCACTTGTCGGAGCGATCTGAAGAAAGTCGCCTTCGGTCTCATAGCGTTCCAACTCGAATTTCCGGTCGATGATTGTCGCCCAGGCACGATCCATATCGGCAAGAGCACGGAGAACAATTCCGCGGGTAATGTTCTGTTCAATCTTCGTGATGGAGCGGGGAGGCAAATTCGGATCGGCAGTTCCCCCAAGCATTCGTGCTATAACGGCAAGGACCAGTGATGGACTCAATTCCAAAACGCCCTGTGCCTCGGATTCGCCCATCCGAAAAACATACAGGCAACTCGGCTTTGTCGTGGATGCAAGATATTGCGAGTAGAACATCTGCTGCACATCCGTCACACTGACCGAGACCCGGGCTTGCAGGCTTGACAGCAGGTAAGAGCCGAACGCCTCCGCAAATGTTGTATACACGGCATTCAACGCTTGCAACTGTCGTTTCGAAATCCGGTTCGGAATCTGGAAGTCGAAAGGAAGGATTTCGCGGTCAGTTCCGGGATTTGCATCCGTCGCCTCGTCTCCCTTCTTCATTCCCGAAAGAAGACTGTCAATTTCCTGTTGTGAGAGTATGCCCGCCATTGTGCTGTTTCTTATTGGATGATATATTTACTGAAGTACACACTCTGAAGCGTTCCATGATCCACGAGATTTGCGACCTTACCGGCGATCTCTTCGCGCAGACTCTCACGCTTCGAGACATCAATCAACTGATCCATCGTTTTGCTTGTGAGTATCGAGTTGAGAGCATCACGTACAGCCATCTCCTTTTTCTCCAGACTCTTCAACGCGTCGTTGCTGCTCAAGTCGAATGCTATCGTTGTAAGGAGGTAGCGTTGGCCGTTTGTTGCGGCCGGATTGATGATGAGATCCTTAACCGCATAGATATGCTGCTCTTTCGATTCCTTTTTGTCGGTTTTCGCGGCTTCCTGTTCGTGACCTGATTGCTCCACGGCGGGTTCAGTCTGGTTTTGTGCCGCAACCGGAACGACGAACTTTGCAACCAGAAAATAGACAACGACAAACTGCACAAGGAAAACAGGAATGCCGAATATCAGTATCCTCTTGCCGAGGCCGTCCTTTTTGCTTTCGGGTGTTTCTGCGGGTTGTTCAGGTGTGGGTTTCTCGTCTGCCATGATAGTTCTTCGTTATTGAATATTTCTGCAAGCAGAGAGGTCAAACCGTATGCCATCGGCATCTTTTTGAAAATCTTTAGTGTAGCGTCAGATTGTGGAGATTTAGGCAGGATTTGCGCGAGAGGAAATGGCAAGAGGGTTCCTTGGTGGCTATTATCGGCCACGTGGAGATTTTAGCACACCGAATGCGAAACTTGAAGAACCCGGTGGGCAACAGGCTACGCGATAACACGTAGGAGGGCTACTGCAACTCGCCAAAGTTGCTCAACACCATCAGGATCAATAAATTCCGGAGCGACCTAACGGCCGCCCCGGATTCTCATAATTAGCGCTTCAAATTCACCGTCTCTTGAAGAATCTCATCCGTCGTCGTGATAATCCGCGCATTTGATTGGTATCCGCGTTGCGCGACGATCATCCTGGTGAATTCCTCTGCGAGATCAACATTTGACTGCTCGAGTGCGCCGCCGTTGATAGTGGAGTTGGACCCTTCACCCGCAATGAGGAGAATCGGTTCACCGGAATTTCCGGACGCGCTGTACATGCCCTCGGCTATCTTGCTTAACCCACCCGGGTTGTTGAACTCAGCCAGCATGATCTGTCCAAGAGTGATGATGGTTCCGTTCGAGAACTTCCCTTGAATCTTGCCTGTCTTATCAACGGCAATATTCTCCAGCGTCCCGGATATGTACCCGTCCTGATCGCGCATATTGACAAGGGAATTCTGCGCTGTTTGTGTAATGCCGGAAAACTCTCCCACCCTGCCGGGCGTAAGATCGATTCGTTGGCCCATGCCGGCGCCGTTGTTCGGGTCAACCGTCAACGCTGTTGCACCACCGGCATACTGGAAGTCAAGCAATGCTCCATTGCTGTCAAACGTGATAATGCCCGAGCCGCCACTCGCAATCGTCATGGGATCGGGCGGCGTTCCGCCCGTTGGAATCGAAGCTTCCCAAGTCCATTCGTTCGCGTTGGCTGTTTTGGTGAATTTGATCTCGATGGTGTGTGCATTGCCAAGAGAATCATATATCTGGATCGTTGAATTCACCTCGGTATCTTGCACAGCGCGGCTGTCGAGGTTTCCGGCCAGCTTCGCAAACGTTGTAGCCTTGGGCGGCGCTTTCATATCGAGCGCAAGTTTCAGATTCTGAATGGATGCATTCGGTGGAATGGTTCCGTCGGGGTTCGCCAGTTTTCCCTGAAGAATTGCTCCGTTGCCTGGCAATACCATATTGCCGACGGCATCAAACGAGAAGTTGCCAACCCGCGTGTAGAACTTCTGTCCATCTTGCTTTACAACAAAGAATCCCCCGCCGGCAATAGCAAGATCGGTTGCGGAGCCTGACGCTTCAAAATTTCCCTGCGTAAACATCGTATCCACCGAACCAACCGAGGCGCCGAGGCCAATCTGCTGCGGGTTGATACCGCCGCTTTCACCCGCTGGGCGAAAAGCGCTAAGCCGCGTTTGCGAGAACATCTCGGCAAACGTCGTGCGTGCCGATTTGTACCCGATGGTGTTAACATTGGAAATGTTGTTTCCGATGACGTTGAGCATTACCTGATGATTGCGTAAGCCCGACACGCCCGAAAAAAGAGATGTGTAGAGTGACATATTATACCCCCTTATGATGATATGGTGTTCTGGCCAAGCCTCTGTCGTTCGGCTCAACCGGGGGCCTCCTCGTACCGAGGACCAGCCCGTGTTAGTTACTGTACTATCCAGCTATTACTGCACTGTCAATGTTGGTGAAAACATTTGCCTTCATGTTTTCGCCGTGCATTGCCGTTACAACCGTTCTGTTTTTCACGCTGACGATGAACGCCATGTCGCGCAACAACACCAAAGAATCGTGCGAACCCTTCTTCTCCGCCAGTTCGATGGCATTATGAAGATGAGACATGTCGTGTTGATCCAATTGGATATTGCGCTCGTTCAGACGTTCCTGTGCATGCTTCGAGAACTTGACTTCGTTCAGTTCCTTCTGAAAGATCGCTTCAAACGATCGCTCTACCGGAAGGTGAACCGAAGCCTTTTGTTTCAGTCCATCGACCCCACCTACCGGCAGGAACGGAACAGTGATACCGTTTACTGTTTCTGCCATGACTTATCCCTCCAGAATTTCAAGAATATTACCGAGGAATACTTCCTGACCATTAATGACGAACTTTGTCCCCTCAGCGGTAAACCGGACTGAAGAGACTCTCCCGAAGAAAAACGTGGAAGCATCTATGCTCTTGTTTGCTGAATCTTTGGCTTCGATGGAAAACGTGTACTTGCCTCCGGGAACGTCAACGCCTCCGTCATCCAACCCGTCCCACGTGAATGAATTGTCCCCCTTGCTTGTGCCCGAAAGCTGCAACGTACGAACAACTTCCCCCCGTTCGTTCTTGATCTTGACGGTAACGGAACTTGCTGACGATCCGAGCGAATAGCCCAGCTTTGCGCTCCGAAGTCCGTCGCCCGCCTCAGCCAGAGTAAACGTATCGCCGCTTGCACGCACTTCCTTCCCGACAAATCCAGCCGACAGCCCGTTGTTGATTGCCTGCGTCAGTACATAGTTGGCGTTGATGCTATGTTCCAGCGAGGCGCTGATGTTGCTGAGCTGCTCGACAGAGCTGAATTGCGCCAACTGCGCCGCAAAATCCGCCCCCTTCATCGGGTTCATCGGATCCTGAAAGCGAAGTTGGTTTGTGAGAAGCCTGAGAAAGTCATCCTTTCCCATCGCTCCTTTGTTCACAGTCGATGAACCAATTTGCGGCGGACCGACTGCTGTCGCCTGGTAGATTGGCATGAAGTCTCCTTTCTATGTAGTTGTTAGATAATGTATTCGACAGTGTTGTAGCCGAGATACTTCACGGTCTCATACCGTTCGGCCACATCCACATCCATCTGGCGCCGAGAGTGCTGTTGCCGATGAAAGGCGTTGCCATCACCATGACGCTCAAACTGAGTTGTTGATCCCGATAGAATATCGAAGCGTTCGACATTGATTCCCTGCGCTGCAAGCGCCTCACGCAATTGAGGCAACTGCGCCTCCAGCGCGATCTTCACCGCCGTCTTGCTCACATCCATAATCGCAACAAGCCTCCCGTCCTCCAGCGCAACGCGAAGGGATAATTGTCCCATCGATTCCGGCTTCATCACGACTCGCACTTCCGATGATTTTCCTTCGATATGCGCTTTCAGCTCATCGGAGATACGCACGATGAGATTCTGCGCGAAATCCTGAGGAATCTGGACAGGAATATGCAGTTTGTCGGCAACCTGAAACGAGTTCGATATCTCCGGCCTGCTCTGAGCCGGTATGTGTTGGAGTTCGAAAGAAGCTGGCCTTCCTGCTGCTTCAGATTGTATGTCTTGATTTGGAGCAGGAACATGTTTTGTTTCTGTCAGCGTTCTGCGTTGACTATGAAGACTCGGGTCCGGCTGCACATCATGATCCGTGTTGGTTTCGGAATCTTCAGCCGTAACTTTTTCCTGCACAACATTCTCGGTTGACTGTTCAGAAAGATTGACCGGATTTTCTTTGGTAGTCGATGCAGGTTCCGGAATCTTTACAGATGGTTGAGGTATCTGGAGCTGATCGGTGCCGGCCTGCTTCACAGACTGCGGATTGCTGCGTGATGGTGATTGCTGCAACCCGGCCTTGTTTTCTTGATTATGGTTCTCACTATCGAGAGTGTGAACTCGCCCTGTTTCGTCGGTTGAGATATCTTCCGAATTCTCTGCCGGGAGATTCATCCGGGTATTGCTCTCCGGCGTCTCTCTCTTCAGAATCCAACCGGTTGAGAATTTGCTTGTCAGAATCTGTAACTCCTCAGCAACTCCTTGCCTTCCGGTTTCCCGAACGGAGGGTCTGCCAGTCTCGGATGACAGGCTCTGCAATCCTTCGACAACCCTTGGTCTTCCGATTTCCCGTACGGAAGCTCTGTCAGTCTCGCTTGATCCGGTTTTGTTCCAATGGAGAGGAAACCCTTCACTTCTTCGCTCAACATTTTCTGTAGGGGATTTACTATTTGATCCGCCGATGACTACGTTTTGAGTAGGCGGCACTTCAAGAGCCGATCGAACTGTTGAACCGGATTGATGCTCGGTATTCCTCTGTAAAGCCACGGGCATCAATTGCTCTGTTGCGCGATGCAACTGCCCGACTTCATGATGAACAGGCGCTTTCTGTTCACCTTTTTCCACAAGGTGAGATTGAGCAGAACTCCGAACACTTTGGTCTCCGATTTGAGTGTTCGAAACTTGAAGAGCATCCACAGTCCCG
The DNA here is from genome assembly GCA_019637975.1 of Bacteroidota bacterium. Taxonomy (NCBI): domain Bacteria; kingdom Pseudomonadati; phylum Bacteroidota; species Bacteroidota bacterium. The sequence continues at coordinate 117,847 of JAHBUR010000001.1, forward strand.
GATGCCGATTCAGCACCGCTTCTGGTGGGAAAAACAAGGGTCATCTTCGCCGCGGGTGGATCAGTCAATCGAGGACTGTATGCCGCCTCCCCTTTTTGCTCATTGGCTTCGGGTATTGTTGTGAAAGCAGACTTCTCGTCCGCCGCTTCCACTGTTGCCATTCCTGTGTGTTCCGGTTGCTTTGAGGATTGGTGAGTGAACAACTGCACCAGCATAGCAAAGAATGACGTTCCTGCATCGGCAGGTTCACTGTAAACGCCTTCTACCCGATCCTCGCTGCATTTCTCCGACAACGATGCTGCCGGCAGATGAGAATCCTGTGACGTACCGGAAAACAATCCTTGCAGTAATCCAATCATGAGTTTTTCTTCCCTTTCAGTATTCGTGCAGCTTGTTCCGGTTCCAATGTCGCGAGGATTTTTGCACTTTGGCGGCTTTTCATTCTCGCGATTACCTTTCTAATAGCGTCTTCATCCATTTTCATCAGAATTCTGGCAGCCACTTCGGGATCCATCGATTCAAAAATCTGCACCATCTTCCTCAGTTCTGCCTCTTCAAGCGTGTCCACCGACGCCGGTACTATTGTCGGTGCATTGCCCTTGAGGCCCGACATGTTCCCCTTCGTTTTCTCCGGCAGTTGTTTTGTCTCTGCATTTGTTGCAACAGGGGTCGCTTGTACGCGAGCTGTGTCGGGTTGTCGGGTGGTTGAAGAGGAACTATCATCCATCAAATCCGGTAAATTGCCGGAAGTGCCGGCTGAATCCGATACTACAGCATGGTGCTGCAGAGTCGAATCGGGCGGAAACGTGCCGGGAACAAGGGAAAAGAACTTCGGTTCCACTATTGCCGTCAGAACCATGAGTGTCGTGACCGATGCAAGGGATGAAAGAAATATGATTATATGTTGTTTTGTGCTGGACATGATTGTACGCTACCTGGACCTTCGGTTTGCCACTTCATCAGTATTTTCCTGCTCTTTGCGATCAAGAGTTTTTGCCGCTTCGACAGATTTCTTTTCTTCGAGCTTCTCGACGATCTGTCGGGCGCGTGCACGTTCTGTCAGTTCCTCGCGCTTTGAGTTTGCTTTCACAAGTATGTCGTTCACTTTGGACGACTGTTGATGAATTTGTCCGTTCAGCTTGACAATAAATGCCCTCTGCATTTGCAGATCGGTTGCCCGCGTCCTGCCCTGGTGCAGAGACCCGTCGACGGCATCTTCTCTTGTTTCATGCAAGCGAAGAAGCTCCTCACGTTCTTTCAGATGGGCATGTTCAATCAGCACCAATTGCTGCTGGGCTATCTTCTCCTGCTGCTTTTTTACACGCACAACTGTCTTGAACCGCGATACTGGTTTTGCCATTCTTGCTCCGGATTATACCGTCATCATTTCACGTAGCAAACTGATACTGGTGTCGAGATCCTCATGCTCATCCGATTGCTGTCGGAGAAATACGCGGATCATCTCGCGCATTTTGAGAGATTCATCAATTTTCGGATTGCTCCCCTTCACGTATGCTCCGATATTAATAAGGTCTTCAGCCTCACGATAGGTTGCCATCAGATCGAGCATACGGGCTGCCGCCCGTTGATGCTCGCCGGTGGTAATTGCGGGCATAACACGACTGACGCTTTCCAACGCATCCACCGCAGGATAATGTCCAGCCGAAGCAAGCCGTCGTGACAGAACGATATGCCCGTCGAGGATTGAGCGTACGGTATCTGCAACAGGCTCATTCATATCGTCCCCCTCAACCAACACAGTGTACAATCCCGTGATGCTTCCTTTCTTTGCATTCCCTGCCCGTTCAAGAAGCTTCGGCAGCATCGCAAATACGGAAGGGGTGTATCCCTTCGTTGTGGGCGGTTCGCCGATCGCAAGGCCGACCTCACGTTGCGCCATTGCCAGCCGCGTAAGGGAATCCATCATGAGAACAACATTCAATCCCTGATCACGAAAGTATTCTGCAATTGTTGTTGCCATGAACGCCGCCTTGATTCGTATGAGCGCTGCCTGGTCGCTCGTCGCTACAACGACAACAGAACGGCGGAGCCCCACTTCCCCAAGTTCTTTGTCCAGAAATTCTCCCACCTCACGCCCCCGTTCGCCAACAAGACAAATGACATTGACATCCGAACTTGCATAACGGGCAATCATGCCTAACGTCACGCTCTTGCCTACACCGCTCCCCGCAAAAATTCCCACTCGCTGTCCAATACCGCATGTTTTCAACGTATCGATTGACCGAATGCCTGTTGCAATAGCCTTTGTGATACGTTTTCGCTCGAGCGGATTCGGCGGAGTTGCATGTATCGAACGGCGCTCGACGGCATCAATCGGCCCTTTGCCGTCAATAGGTCTGCCCATGCCATCAATGACACGGCCGAGCAACTTATTGCTCACCGGAACTGACAGTGGATGGCCTGTTGCAACAATCTCGCTTCCGGGGCTTACGCGGCCGGCATCTCCCAACACCATTGACAACACGCGATTGCCCCGAAACCCGACAACTTCCGCCATACAAAGATCCTCGCCGTTGCGTGCTTTCACATTGCATACTTCGCCGAGAAAACAGTTGGGGCCGGTGGACTCGATGACAAGGCCGATTACTTGGGACACGCGTCCATTGACCTTCACTACATCGGCATGATGCAGCCGTGTAAAATACGGGTCAAACCGGCCGGATTCGATATGTTGAGTCGCTGACACCATTACTCCCTCGGTTGCTCGCCGAGCAGGGCCACACCAATACGTTCCATTTGGGTTGCAATGAGTGCATCAACGTTTCCCGATTCGCTTTCGAGGATGCAGCCGCCCCGCTCAATTGTCTCATCACCTTCCACTGCAACATCGCGTACGGCATCGCTCGAAGCGAGAATCTGCGTGCGGTGATTCCTCACGAATTCTTCATCAGCGGGGTTCACCCGAATCTTGATTCTCTCAACACCGATGATCCGTTTTGTTGCTTCGTGGATTTGCCGCACAACCATTTCATTGTCCAGCATTACTTCGCGTTTCACGATTCTTTCGGCGATACCGAGCGCAAGCGCAACAACACACCGTTCAGCCTCACGTTGCAGCCGCTCGTACTCACGGACGATGTTCCCGGCAAGTTGCTCCACTACAGCGCGGTTCTGAGACAACCGCGCAGCCAGTTCATCGTGCAGGGATTTTTCCGTGAATCGTCTTCCTTCTTCAAATCCTGCTTTGTATTCATTATTCAATCGTTGCTCGATATCGAACGGATCTGTTTGTGCAACCTGAACGGGAACCTGTTCCGTTTCCGGGCCTGTTTCGGATTGTGGTGCCAGAACTGATTCATCAGGAAACGGAGCAAACGGCAGTATCGCCCGGCGGCGACCCTTCCGATTCAGCAGGCGCACACGGCCCGCCGGGGTGTGCATCTTTATGGTTCTAGACAACGAGTTCCTCCGCTCCGCCTCTTCCGGCGACGATGATCTCACCTGTTTCTTCGAGCTTCTTCACCACGGCAATGATGCGTGCCTGAGCTGCCTCAACCTCTTTGAGACGAACGGGGCCCATATATTGCAACTCTTCTCGCAATAGTTCCTGCGCCCGCTCGGACATGTTCGTCAGAATTTTTGACTTCAGTTGGTCATCAACAACTTTGAGCGCCAACGCGAGATCTTTCTTATCAACTTCACGCAGAACACGCTGAATGCCCCTGTCGTCAACATAGATAATGTCTTCAAACAAGAACATCAGGCTTTTGATTTCGGAAGCAAGTTGCGGCTCACGTATCTCGAGGTGTTCCATAATCTCCTTCGCCTTCTCCGTTCCAACACGATTCAGAACGGAGGCTACGGATTTCGGACCTCCCAGCGCACTCATACTCGACGTCATGTCGGTCTGTGCAACAGCTTCCAGTGCTTGCTCCATCTCCGCGATAAGCGACGGTGCTACCTTGCCCAAGGTCGCCATTCTGAAAATCACATCATTTCTCAAATCAGGCGGAATCTGACTCAATACTTCGGCAGTCTGCTCAAGCCGGAGATTCGAAAGTATCAATGCAATTGTCTGCGGATGTTCCTTTTGCAAGAAGTTGGCCACTTGATAGGCGTCTGCCTTCTTGAGATTGTTGAATCCTCGCAATGTCGTCGCCGCTTTCACACGGTCAAGCGTGAAGGCAGCGCGTTCGTTCCCCAATGACTTTTCCAAGAGTGAGCGCGCCTGGTCGGCGCCGCCGTCAACAAGATATTCTTGCGCTTTTATGAGTGATTGAAATTCCTCCATCACTTTGTCTGTTTCGACTGACGGAACGCTCTTCAAACGGGTGATTTCCACCGTCAGGTCCTCGATTTCGGCCTGCGTCAGCGTTCGCATGAGCGTTGTCGCCGTACCAAGATCCAGCGACAACAGCAATAGTGCCGCCTTCTGCTTGTTACCCTGCGTCTTTGCGCCAAGTGCCGGTGTTGAACTGTCTTTTCTCATGTTCTGAATTGTTGTTTGATCCGCACAAACCCGCTTTCTCAGTTGTCCACCAACCACACTTTGAGCAGCCTTCCGGCCTCTTTGGGTCGGTTGGCTATATACTCGGCTATCCGCTGCTGTCGTTCTTCACGAATCTGTGCTTCATCCGAGAGAAGGGTGTTGCCTGCAGCAGCAAGTTGCCTGCGTTGGTTTTTTCCTCCAAGAGCGCCTCGTTGCGGTGAGGCCGCCCCCAACCTTCCTGCATCGCCTGAAAGGACGTCAACGCGGGTACCAAGTATTTCTCCCAATTCGGGATCACTACCGCCGCGAAACTTGCTCAATAACACCCACATCATTCCCACTGCGCCGAGCATGGCAAGAAGCGTAAGCAGCTTGCCATACGAATCATCCTGCAATATTTCGGTCCAGTTGTTTGCCGGTGCATCTTTGTACAAGAATCCTTCACTTTCAACATTACCCCCGAAAGGCAAATTGACAAGCGCAACTTCATCGTTTCGCTTCTCATCAAACCCGACTGCACGCTTCACAATTTCACTGAGCTGGTTCATTTCTTCCGGCTTACGGGATTGAAACTCCGTGACCGTCCGGCCTTCTTTTTCCACCTGACGGGGAACATCATTCACAATCCCCGCAATGGTGAGCCGCTTGATTCCTCCGACATTCTCGATGATATGTTCGATTGACTTGTTCACTTCGTAGTTCGTCACGGAGTTGTTCCGGGTAGAGGGCGAGGATGAATCGTTCACAACAGACTTCTCCTCTGTGACTTGCTCGCTTCGAACAACTGTTTTGTCCGGATCGTACTGCTCGAGAGTTCGTTCCACTTGCCGGTAGTCAAGCTCCGCGGAAACCTGAACCCGGGCATTTCCGGGTCCGACAACGCCTTCGAGCAACGTCTGCGCTTTTTGGGAGAGATAGTTCTCAACACGTTGTTGCAGTTCATATTGTGTGGATGTTCTCGCGGCAAGCGAATTTCCCTTTTCCACATCGGAAAGCATGGTGCCGCGTGAATCCACAATCGTGACGTTCGAGGGATCAAGCCCTTCGATGCTGCTGGACACCAGATGAACGATGCCTTGGATATTTTCACGGCGTAACGGCTTCCCTGACTTCAACTTCAATACAATTGATGCCGTGGTCGGCTTTTCATCATCTTTGAAAAGAGCCTTTTCCGGTACAACAATGTGAACGCGGGCTCCTTCCACTTCTTCAATCTGAAGAATGGTTCGGGCAATTTCGCCCTCGAGGGCACGGCGATAATTGACTTTCTGAACGAAATCGGAAACACCGAGGTTCGTCCGATCAAAAATCTCGTATCCGACGATGCTCGATTGCGGCAATCCCTCGCCGGCTAAAGCAAGACGAACGTCGTAAATATTGTCTTTCGGAATGACAATTGTCTTCCCGTTGTCTTCCAACTTGTATTCGACCTTTTTCTCTTGCAGTTTCTCCACGATTTTGGAAGCATCCTGGGGCGCAAGATTGCTGAAGAGCGTACCATACGTCGGGCGATTCACAAATGTGACCAGTATGATGAGTCCGACGATAACGCCAAACGTAACGGCACCCAAGGCAAATTTCTGTGCAATGGATAGACGTCGAGTCAGATCGATAAGCTGTGAGCGGACTTGCTGGGGAAACTCGGCCATGTTATACCTGCATCCTCATAATTTCCCTGTACGCCTCGATTGTCTTGTTGCGGACTTCCATCAGCAACTCGAAGCTTGTCTTCGCTTTCTCGACAGCGATCATGACGTTATGAATATCCGTCTCCTCGCCGCTTACCATGCGTTGAACTGCTTTCCCTGCCTCGCCTTGCAGCGAATTCACATCACGGACAGCTTGGTTGAGCGTATCGCTGAATGATGTGTTTGTTTCCTTCAGCAGCTTGTTCACGGAATTGTGGCTGCGTGTACCGCTCAGTTCCGGAAGCAATTGAAGTTCCTGCATATGCCCTATCCTTTTCTGTCAATAAGTGTCCCCAGTTTCACCGTACGCGGTGCACGATCGCCCTGGTATGGATTGTACGACCGCACTTCATCCACGTCATCGGGATACAACCGCTCAAAAAAAGCCTGTTCCGTTTGCGTGAGCGCTACCGGAGAAGGTGTTTGCTTCCCTCCATCCGTACGCAGTATTTCTGCCGGAATGTTCTTCAACGCGGCGTCGAACGACTCTTCAGGCGCAGGCCGTGTTTGCTTTTTGTGAACCGGCAACTGAACCGGCGTGTTGCGAATATCTGAAACGTTCATCGTCAAATCTCCAGGCTGTCTTTTGCCATTTGCTTTTGTGCATTGATAACCGTGATGTTCGCCTCGTATGCTCGGGAGGCAGACATCATGTCGACCATTTCGGTGATAATGTTGACGTTCGGCATTTTCACATAGCCGTTCTCGTCTGCATCAGGATGTGTGGGATCATGAATCAATTTGAAGTCGGACGTATCTTCTGCTTCAGCTGCTTCCACGCTGCCGGGGAGGTTCCCTTCTGCTCTGAACTGGAATCCGCCGGGTGCCAGATGCGATTCATTCGTCGTGTCAAGTTGCAGTCCGGCCTTATGAAACGTATCGGTAAACGGCTGACCGGAAGCGGATTCGATAGTAACCATCTTTCGTCTGTAGGGAGTCCCGTCTTCCGTCCGGGTCGTTTCCGCATTGGCGATGTTGTTGGCAATCGCGTTCATGCGTTTTCGTTGAGCGCTCAAACCTTGGGCACTCACATTGAGTCCGGCAAAGAGTTTCTCAACTTTCATAAGGTACCTCGAATAGCTTTTTGAATCCCCTTGAACGTATCGCCCAACAGCCGTGAACCGAACTTAAAGCGAATTTGATTCTTAGCCAATTCGGCCATCTCCATATCAACATCCACATCATTGAAACCGCTTGACATTTCGCTGTATCCCGGAGGATTATTGCGCGCAGTGTCCTGAACCTGCGGATCAACATCGACCAGAGCGGCTGCACCGCCTACTTTGATGTGCTTGTCGTTTGTTGTTGCCCCTTTCACAGCCGAAACCTGCGATGCGGTCGCAAGGTGTTCTTCGAACGACACGCTCTGGCTCTTATACCCGTGCGTGGTGATGTTTGCCAAGTTGGAGGCGGTGACCTTCTGCCGAAGAGCGTAGACGTCAAGCGCCTTGCCCAACAATGGGATGTTTGTCGAATCAAAAAGTCTCATAACGCATACCTTTCCATCACAGGACAATACTCGGTGCACTGACGTGCAACCGCAGTGCCAACATTCTCAGGTTGCCAGTCCGCCTCCAAAAAGCGCAACTATGCAACGAACGACCGGAATGGAAAGACCCGCGTTGGCTACTATCGCGCATCTGTAGAGAACTGTCATCCATTGCGAATCTTCCGAAGCTCCTGCAGTTGCGGAACCATGTGTTTTTGATAGCATTCAGGACAAATACCGTGGGAGAAATTTGCTTCCGTTCTTCGTGAGATGTAACTCTCCATATGCTGCCAATGGTTTTCGTCATCCTTGATTTTCTTGCAGTACGCGCAAATGGGTAACAATCCCTCAAGTTGTTTCACTTCCGCCTGCAGACTGAGAATGCGTTCCGCGACGCGAAGCCGTGCAGCAAGCGTGTCTCGATCAAACGGCTTGCTGATGAAGTCATCCGCACCTGCTTCCATTCCCTCGAGATACTTTTCCTTGCCTTCCAACGAAGTAAGCAGGATGATATATGTGTATTTCGGCCGAGTATCCTGCCGAACCAGTTTGCAAAACTCAATGCCGTTCATGCCGGGCATCATCCAATCAGAGATGACAAGCTGAAAATTGCCGACCCGATAGGTTCCCCAGCCTTCATTGCCATCCTTTGTTTCAACAACGTCGTGGCCGAGGGATTTGAGCACACGTGACAGAATTGCCCTTGAGCCGGCATCGTCGTCGGCTGTCAGTATCTTCATGGAATAGTCCTTTCATTCGAATGATAGTGTTCGCTGACTCGCATGACTCGCGTGATTTCATTCTCAATGCTTCTCAGAAGTCCTTCGGCATTCGGAATTCCCTCCTGTTGAGATGCAGATTCAAGCTGGTGACAGTATTCGGCAAGCTGCGTCGCGCCGAGATTTCTGCTGCTTCCTTTCAGGGCGTGCGCGGCCATACGCGCTGCTACCATGTCGTGCGCCGAAATAGCCGCACGTAATTCCTCAAGCCGAACGGGTCCATCCACTCGAAACACCTCAAGCAACTCAACGAGTAGCGCGTCCGCACCGTCACTGAGTTCGTACAGTTCTTCGAGCCTTGACCTATCAAGGATGTCGTCGATGCCGGGTTCAGGGACCTTCGATGATGAATTGGCGCTCTGTTCTTCAATCGGCGAAAGGCCGATTGGTTGTTCTCTCTCATTGAGATGTTTCGTGATGACGGAGTGCAGGAGGCCCATTCTGACGGGCTTTGCCACGTAGTCATCCATACCGACGCTGAAGCAACGATCCTGCTCACTCTGCAAAATGCTCGCTGTCATTGCCAAGATAATCGTGCGCCGTCCTCCCGGCCGCTCGGATTTTCGAATTGCCATTGTCGCGTCGAAGCCGTCCATCTCCGGCATCATGCAATCCATCAAAACAACATCATACACCTTGTTCGCAACTGCCTCTACAGCCTCGCTCCCGTTCGAAGCGACGTCGGGCACACATCCCATTTTCTGCAGCATTCGCAGGGCAACTTTTTGGTTCACGACATTGTCTTCCACCAGGAGAACGCGAATACCCTGCGGCAGCGTCAGGTTTGCATTAGGCTTGAATGTTTTCCCCACGTCGACAGTTGACACGATACCGGACGACGGCTTTTCGAACACCACCGAGAACCGGAAGGCACTCCCCTTCCCGACTTCGCTTGTAACACCAATCGTTCCACCCATTAACTCGACAAGCTGTTTGCAAATGGCGAGCCCAAGGCCGCTGCCTCCATACTTGCGCGTTGTTGAGCCGTCGGCTTGCGTGAAGGGCTGAAAAAGGGATTTCTGGACCCCTTCAGGAATTCCTATACCCGAATCGATCACGGTAAACCGAACGCGAATTCCCGGTTCTGGCCAGTCCTCACGATCCACCCGAACGACAATGCTTCCGCTATTCGTAAACTTCACGGCGTTGCCGAGAAGATTCGAAATGATCTGGCGCAGTCGAACCGGATCGCCCTTAACGGCAACCGGAACGCTATCGTTTACAATGCCGACAACACGTACCCCTCGCGTCTCCGCTTTGCGCGCGAACAAGTCCACGGTATCACCCACAACCTGGTGGAGATCGAAGTCAATGCGCTCGAGCGACATCTTATTCGCTTCAATCTTGGAGAAGTCAAGAATGTCGTTAATGATGGTCAGAAGAGAGTCGCCGCTTGAGTGAATTGTTTGAGCATAGTCCTTCTGCACAGGGTCCAAATCGGTTTCAAGAAGGAGTTCAGCAAGGCCGAGCACGCCGTTCATCGGTGTGCGGATTTCATGACTCATGTTCGCAAGAAATTGACTCTTCGCTATCGTCGCTGCTTGCGCTTCTTGCACAGCCTGTTCAAGCTCTCGCGTCCTCGCCTGAACCAGAGCCTCAAGGTTTTTATTGTGCTCATTGATCTTACGGTACAAGGCCGAATTCTCGAGCGTGTTGGCGGTAATGAGAAGAAGAATGGAAAGAAGGTTCAGAGTTCCGTCAACTACCTGCCCGGTTCGTTCATCCAACACGCCGACGAACATTCCAAGTACCCGGTCGCGGGTTGCGATGGGATGCAACATCAGAGAGTGCCCGAGCTGTTGCATACCGAACGTGACAGCCCGGTTGTTGTTCAACGCCCATGCAAATGTTCCCTGTGCCGTTTGATGCGCAATCTCCTTTTGGATGGCTGAGATCTGATCCGCGGGCTCACAGTCAACAATATCAAATTCGGCTGTTTCGTCGTTCACCATCAGGAATGCGACGGTGTGGAACCGCATCAGACGAAGAACATACTGCCGCGTCGCCCCGAAAATCTCCTGTACCTCCCAATCTACATGGGCAGTTGTGTGCAAGTCGCCCATCGAGGCAACGATATCAAGTGCATCGAGATTCCAACGATTCACCTCCTCAAGGTAGGCAATACGCTCCTCGAGATTTTTCATCTGATCCACAACCTCGACAGGAAGTGGCGCGTGAACCGGGTGATGTGCCTTCTGCGGATTCATCTGTTTGAGTTACAAAATAATCTTCACTGCATCATCAAACTGGCGGTCAATCTGTTCGCATGCCGGGGCAAGTACGCTTACCTGTAGTGCAAGGCGTTCCCACACTTCTGCATTCATGGGCGGAACGTAGTGTTCACCGCTGCTTCCGAAACCCATGCCGTGAGCGAGAATATCTGCAACATGGACGATTGCCGTTTCGACCGGAAACCGGGTTGCAAGACCCGGGTTGTGATGAAATCCGACAACCTCCTCTTGATATGACGAGAGTTTCCAGATTTGCATAAGGGCACGCCCGACTGCGGCATGATCAAAGCCAATGACTTCCGTTTCTGTTACGTACAACAGTTCGTTGTTCTTTCTGGCACGAAGCAGCGCCTCGCGGGAGAGGTCGGGAATCTTCACATACATCACAAGCCGGCCGATATCGTGAAGGATGCCGGCAACAAAGAACCGCTCGATATTTGCCTCTCTGCGAAGCGTAGCGAGTGTTCTTGCCGCGATTCCGACTGCGACGCTGTGCTTCCAGAATTTCTCCATATCCACCAAATCGGACGGGATGCCCTTAAAGAGCTTGATGATGGACGTTGCGAGCGCAAGATCGCGCAGTTGTTGGGTTCCGACAATTCCAATAGCCTTTGTAATGGATTCTATCCGTTGTGGAAAATTGAAGAAGGCGCTGTTGACCACCATGAGCAGCCGTGCTGTAAGTCCTGCATCCTCGCTGATGATCTTTCCGATGTCGTTCATTGATGAACGCGGGTTGTTGACGGCCTCATTAATGCGCATGAACACTGTCGGGAGAGAAGAGAGTTCGACGTAGCCTTTGAGCAGATCACTCGGACTATTTATCATTGGTGACGACCCCTGCCTTTCTCCTTATAGTTCGAAGCACGGCAAGCCGGAACAGTTCTTGATTAAGCGGGTGAGACATGTCGGCATGATGAAACAACTCACGCTTCTCCGTTTCACATGCGGTTAGAATGTCTTTGTCGAAGCTCTCGATAATCTTGGCGTTGATTTCGTCGCGGTCCACGCCAAGAATATCCGCATCAGTTATTCCCCACTGTTTGAGGATTGTCAGATGCTTTTCGGTTACCTGGAGACCGCTTTTCAGTAGCACTCTTCCGCTCCTGTCCAATACGTCGGAAGCGAGGGTCATTCCGGGTTCAATTTCGTCTAAGTTGAGTCTGCCCATTAGAAGTCCGATGAATGTGAGATCCGCTATTTTTCTCTGCGGAATTGACGTGCCGATATGGTGATCGACGTTCCACACGCTGTAGTGAAATGAGTGAAAACCAGCATTCCTTCTGAAGGCATGCCGTTCTTGACCCGTACACTATCCCATTGATATCCCTGAAGATGAACATCCCTGTCGGCAAGGAAGTCTTCCTTTGAAGTCCATTCCGTGCCGCACAGTGAGCACCTCTTGAAGAACCCGGATACATGCATGTAGTCAGTTAGCCTGTTGTTTCACTACCGTTGCGGCAAACTATATGCCATTACACACACAGGAAACCAAGTCCAAAACAGATGGGATGCAGCGGAAAAGTCGGAGAATGTCAGGAGCGGTCGGAAATGAAGAAGAAATGCTGCACAATACTAGCCATATGGCTTCTTTCAGAGTATTCAAGGTGCTGAATCAGATTTCAGGTGCTTGGAGCGGTGCGTCGGAAGGACGACGGATTTACGTTGATCTGGCGCTTGCTTCCAATATCCATTCGACTGTTGAGCGAACGGTTTCGTCTTCATCGCTTGCCTGTTGCGACACAAGTTCCAGAACGTCCCGATCAGCGAACCGGCCAAGAACCTCGATGGTTTTTATTCTGACCCACGGATCGGGTACTGCAAGAAGTTCCGTCAAGAAACAGAATGTCCGTTGCCTGTCAATCAAGAACAGCGTTTCGAGGATCAGTTGCTTCGATTCATCATCAATGCAAAGCCATTGCTCCGCCGCTTTGCCGAAAAGGATATTTGCGTCAGGCTGTGAGACCGGCAATGTGGAGGTTGATATATGATGAAACAGGAGAGTTTTCAGGAGAACAAACATCTCACGCTGCAAAGGAGCATGGCCGTTTCTCAACATTTCCAGCATAACTGGCAATGCATCCTTTCGTCCCTCCAACAAGCCAAACAAGACAGCGTCTAAATACGTTGAACCGCCCAAAATGCCCAGAAACGCCCTGGTAACATCTGGATCATCAACGTGTGAGAGTTTCTGCACGGCGTTGAGCCGAACCCTGACATCGGTATCATTGAGAACTGCAATGAGGTCGTGTATAGTAGCACCCGGAATGTCGAGCGGCAAGCCGGACTTGTCACAGAGCCAAATTATTGCCGCCAGAATTGTTTGCCGCAGGTTTCCGTGAGCATCGGACAAATGGTGGCTGAGTAACGCAACGGCATCAGGATTCCCGACGCGCACGAAGGCCTCAATGATGCGAAAGAGTATCATCGGGTCAGTTGAGCCGGTTAACATGCCGGATCGAAAGCTGCTGAAAAGGACGCGGCTTGCTTCCCGGCCCCCGATCTTCCCAAGCGCCTCCGCAATAGCAGGCCGCGCATACTCCTCCTTCTCGTATACTTGCTCAAGGTGCGATATTGAGACTTCCTGTTCCTGATTTCCCAATGCCTCAACGACCGCAACAACCATGTCCGGATCATCGTGATACAGCAAGGGGATAATGGCCGTTGCGGCATCTCTATGTTTGATGCGGCCCAGAATCTCTATTGCAGAATTCCTCACCTCGTGATTAGAATGGTGAAGAAAGGGCTCCAGCGGCGAGATCGCACAATGGCCGAACCGACTGAGTACCTCACAAGCCATGAGTCGCATACTTTCACGTTCAAGTAGTTGAGCAACCATTCTTGCCGCATCGCCACCTCCAATCGTTGCAAGAGATTCCGCGGCCGTTAAACAGACGGATTCATTGTTGTCGTTGAGTGCCGCGATCAGCGCTCTTATTGAGTGTATAGAGGGATCAGTGGAAAGTTGCTCGGCGGCATTCACACGATGTACCGGATTCTTATGGGTTTGAAGTGTGATAACAAGCTGATCTGTCAACTCTGGCATACTCATAGCACCACGTTTCGTGTCAGGATAGGTCGAGCGTTTCATAACACCTGGCGGAACTGCTTAGCTCCCGACGGCGATTTCAGAACTTCTTTTTACGCAAAGAACATACCAAGCACCACCTGCCACATCCTTGGTTAGTTTTGCCTGTGCTTCTTGGGTCTCATGGAAGGATCCTGATGAAAGGACTACAGTGAACAATAACGGAAAATGAAGAAATGTTCACACAGTTCTACAAGCCGAGTTTTCGCGTTGTATTAGCGGGCGTGGGCAAGCGAATGAGCTCAGGAATTCAATCCAAGTGACTTGATGGGCTCGATTTTCACGAAGAGAGTACATCGCGGACTGTGTTTACGAACTCTGATGGACGGAAAGGCTTCTGCAACGCGCGCAATGATTCTTCCGCCAAAAGTGGACCGATTACTTCGGTTGGCGTATATCCTGTACAGAAGAATGCTTTGATATCAACATTCATCTTCTTCATCTCAATATACGTTTGCCCGCCATCCAATCGCGGCATCAACATATCAAGCACAACAAGGTCAATCTCGTCGCCATACTGTCTGTACATATCCAGAGCTTCAAGTCCGTCAGAAGCAACCAGCACGCGGTACCCGTGTTCCTCAAGGATGTCTCTTCCCAACTCTTGCATGACAGGCTCGTCGTCGACAATGAGGATAAGTTTCTTCCCTTTGACTTGTTCGTCTGACAGAAGCCTCGTACATGCTTGCTGGTCAACAACTGATTCGCTTGTGTTCATAGTATCCGGCTATCCGTTGTGCAGGTTGATTTGGATTCTTGTGATGCTTGGTGAGGCTGCGGCCACTTCCTCCCCCCCCCGGTACGCCAATTCTTCACATCCGATCAGCCTTGCATACAAACAATCGCTCAGTCTACAACCTCATTCTCCTCTATCCGGTAACTTCGCTGTTCAGGGTGAATACCCAGTTGATCCATTCTATACCGAAGTTTCGATCGCGTCAGGCCGAGAATCTTTGCAGCATGAACTTGATTGCCGTTCGTGATAATGAGAGTTTTCAGAATCAAGTCTCTCACCACCTGACCCATCGATACTCCTGCACTCGGAATCTCCAGTCGATAGGCCTTCCCGTTTCCTTCGCCATTCACGTTTCTTGCCATCCCGTCCTCAAGAAAAGCAAAGTGCTCAACCGTGAGCAATGGTCCGCTGGTGAGCAGCACAACCCGCTCAATAGCATTTCTCAGTTCGCGAATGTTACCCTTCCATTGAAGATTCTGCAACAAGGAGAGCGCATCATCGGAAAGCTTGGGTGTTTCTTTGCTGAATTTCTTGCTGAATTCCTGAAGGAAGGCGTACGAGATGACTCCAATATCCTCGATGCGTTCCCGCAACGGAGGCACTTTGACGGACGCAACATTCAGGCGATAGAAGAGATCTTCCCGGAATCTTCCCTCCTGTACTTCTCGCGCGAGATCTCTGTTGGAGGCCGCAATGACGCGGACATTCACTTTCAGTTCCCGTGTTCCGCCCAGCCGGTAGAATCGACGATCTTCGAGAACACGAAGCAGTTTCACCTGCATATCCAATGACAACTCGCCGATTTCATCAAGAAAAATTGTTCCGTCGTCCGCCAACTCGAATTTTCCCTGACGCATTTTATCAGTCGCGCCGGTGAACGCCCCCTTTTCGTACCCGAAGAACTCACTCTCGGCGAGGTTCTTCGGAATCGCGCCGCAGTTAACCGTGATAAATGCCTTGTCGGCACGCGGGCTTTTTTGGTAGATGAAGCGCGCCAACAGCTCCTTTCCTGTACCACTCTCGCCTTCCAACAGAACTGTTGTGTTGTCGCTTTGTGCAAGCTTTTCTGCTGTGTCCAGAACCCGGTGGAGCGCCGGGCTCTTCCCTATGATTCCGCTGCGTTGTCGCTGCTCTTCAAGCTCGGACTGCAAGACCTTGACTTTTCGCTTCAACTGCGATTGCTCCATCGCCTTCTCAATCAGCACGCTAAGATGTGCAAGTTCGAAGGGCTTCAGCACAAAATCAAGGGCACCTTCCTTCATGGCCTCGACAGCAAGGCCGACATCGGCATGTCCGGTCATCATGAGAACGGGGATGTCGTTGCCTTCCTCTTTCATTTTCCGCAACAACTGAAGGCCGTTGACTTTCCCCATGAAGATATCGAGCAAAACAAGATCCGGATTGACAGATGTTAGCATGGAGAGAAAATCCTCCCCTTGAAGGCACGAAGTAACATCGTATCCGGTTGACGACAGAATGTTCTGCAAGCTCTCAGTAAGTATTGCCTCGTCGTCGACGATTAGAATTTTCCCCCTTGACATGGTGTTCAGTTATCTCCGTTCTTGGTTAATGTAACCGGAAAAATAAGTCTGGCAATAGTACCCCCGCCAACTGCAGGCTCAATGCGAATTTCGGCCCGATGTTTATCCATAATCTGCTTCGAAAGTGCCAGCCCGAGGCCGGTCCCTCCCCGCTTTGTGGTTTCAAAAGGTTCGAACAGCCGCTTCATCTGTTCGGGCGAAAGACCGGGACCGCGGTCAAGAACGACAACAGCCACGCTATGAGAAAACTCGGATTGAGCGTTTAGATTTTCGATGAGGCACGTCGAAATCTGAATCGTGGATTTCGCCGGAGAGCAGTCAATAGCGTTCTGTATAATGTTCAGAATAACCTGCTCGATCTGTTTCGCTTCAACGTCGATCAACGGCAAGTCGGACGCAAGTGTGGTTTCCACTGAAATGTTCCGCTGGGCAATTGACGATTTGAGAAACATAAGCGCCTGCGACACAATGTTGTTAATCTGCTCGGGCTTTACCACCGGAGGTGTGATACGTGCGAGATTCAGCGTGTTCTCAATGATCTTGCCAATCCGCTGAGACCCCTCGATGGCAAAGTTCAGCGCGCCGCGATCGGGAAAATCGGCAGGGAGACGTTTGGCCAGATACTGCAGATTCAGTGTAATTGCGGCAAGAGGATTGCGAATATCGTGGGCAATGCTTGCTGCAAGGCGACCCATGAATGCCATCTTCTCAGATTGAATGAGCCTTTGCCTCATCTTCTTTTGTTCTGTTATGTCGAGGACGTACACCATAATTCGCTTGTCGGCTTGTTCGGAAAATGGGCCGGCCCCAAGATCTACATCCACCGTATGGCCGTCACGCCGCTTGAGCATGGTTTCCTTTGAGAGAAACGCCCCCGATTGAAGAATCGCTTTTGCGGTTGCGTTATCCTGAAAGAACGAGAGAGGCTCTATTACGGCAAGTTCCTCTTTTGTGTACCCGAGAAGTGAAAGCCCTTCGGCATTCACGTCCAACACCTTTCCGTTCTCCTTGTCAAGTATGAATATTCCAATGCCTGCCCTCTCAAACAAATTGCGATAGCGAGACTCTGAAAACTGGATTTCGCGGTTCTTTTGTGCGAGCGTTTCCGCATACACCTCCAGTTCTTGCATCTTCTCTTCGAGTTTCCGAACAATAACGGCATGATGCCGTTCAAGAAATTCCTGTGCATCAACGGTTGGCGAAACGGAAGTATTGGGTTTGACCACATCATTATTCGAAAATGGCGTTCCATAACAACTTTGGCAAAGGTCGTTCACGGTTTCCATCAACGTCGACAAACCGTCAAATTTCATAACATAGGCGTCAACTCCGATACTTTTCGCAAAGAGTTGGTCTTCAACATCCACATAGTGGCCTGTGTAGATGATGTAAGGAATGCCGGCATAGGCGGGATTTTTCTTCACCTCCCTGCATAACTGGAAACCATCCATCGTCGGCATCATAGCATCCGCGACAATGAGATGGATGTCGTTCTGTCCGAGAATGTGAAGGGCCTCTGCCCCGGATTCACTGCCCACCGTTGTGAAACCTTGCGTCGAGAAAACCTCGGCCAGAAGAGTAAGATTTTCGGGCATGTCGTCGACAACAAGAACCCGAAACGGACTTGGAAGGGTATTGCCAGCATCGATTGTTTGACTGTTTGCGGTTGTTGACATGAATCGTGTGTGCAATATTGAACAAGTGTTGGCAAATCTTATTTTGAACAAATGTACAATAGTTGTCACCTGTGCACAATACGACAATCAGCGTATCTTGCGCCAGAACACAACGTAATCTTGCATCCAAGATTGCTTAGGGCAAGTCAAGACAGAGAGAAGAAAGGAAGAGATTGCAGGCAGCGCGAGAACTACCGCTGCATGATGAGGATGCCGTTTTTGATGGCGTACGTCACAAGGCTCGCAGTGTCATGCAAGTCGAGCTTCTTCATGATGTTGTTGCGGTGAGTATCAACCGTTCGGACGCTGATCTTCAAGCGTTCGGCAATTTGGTGATGAAGATGTCCTTCGGCGATAAGTTGCAGTATTTCACGTTCCCGGGAGGTGAGTGGACGCGTGGTTTTCGGAGCAGGGCCCGTACGATCCGATGGCCGCGTTACATAACTATCAACGATTACTTTTGAAACCGCCGGGCTGAAGAATGCCTGCCCTCGCTGCACAGACCGGATTGCCGTGTACAAGTCGTCCAGCATACTGTTTTTTAGGATGTACCCGTTTGCCCCGGTTTGTATTACCTGCAAAATATACTCGTCGTTATCGTACCCTGAGAGGATAAGAACCTTGATATGAGGAGCAAGTTTTCGAATCTGGCGTGTAGCCTCCAAGCCGTTCAGGATCGGCATTCCGATATCCATGAGCACAACATTCGGGTTTTTCGCCAGAGCAATATCCACGGCATCGCGTCCATTTTCAGCTTCCCCGACAATCTCAAATTCTTCACATAAGGACAACAAAGAGACAAGGCCGTGCCGGACAATCGTATGATCGTCGGCTATTAGAACGGATATTTTTTCCATGGATTTCACAGCAGCGTCCCCCGGATACATTTGCTAAACAGACACCGTAAAATATACGGAAAGGGGTTCGAAAAGCAACCGCTGGTGCGGCCGCGCGTGAGGCAGGTCAAGTGTCCGTCCGAGGCCGGAAGTGCCTGTTTTCAGGCATCAACGAGGACTTTTCAGGTCACGGATCAGTCCATCCACGACCTTCTCGGTAACTTCGGGAGAGAAATAGAAACCGTTCTTGATCTTCTCTTGCACTTCTTCGGTTTGCTTCGCCTGTTTAGCTGCAAACATTGATTTTGCTTCCTCAGAAAGCTCAACCCGGTCTCCAGGTTCAGATTGGCTTGGTTTCTGCTCTTTTGCTTTCGCCGTTTCAGTGATGGAATTGACCGGAGCACGAAAGCCTATTTTCTCTATCGCCATACCAACCTCCTACCGTGAATATACAAGTAATAGTTTCTCATTTTGAGCATGATGCAGTTTCTCGGAAAGTTCAGCCTTCTTTTCCGCAAGACAACGGACCAACCTATCATCGGCTCTCTTCATGGCTCCAAACAATGAGTGCAAAGCAGCCAACGCAGCTTCGGCGTCAAGCTGACCCGAGTAGAATCTCTTCCACTCATCGGTTAACAGATTCTGATGACGGAGAAGCTGTTCCCGTTCCTCAATCAAGTCTGACAACATCAGAACATCACCATCCTCAACACAATCGCAAAGTGATTCTGTCACAGCCAAGAGCGAACGGAATCCCGTGCTGAGTTTTTCGAGACATTCAGTCATCATGCATTCCCGTCTACAAGAAGTCCTAACAAATGCTTGATACGTGAAGCCAGCCGCAGGGCGTCTTCTGCAGGAATCTGTCGCACAATTTCCTGCGTTTCGCAGTCCACAATCTTGATAACCATCTTCTCCGACTCCTTGTCCACCGTGAAGCTCAATTCGGTGTTGAACGGCCGCAATGCGTCATCAAGATCCTGAGCCAGTCGTTGTACCTCTTTTTCCGATACCTCGGTCCGTCCATCCTCGACCTTCTGGTCAAAGCGTACCAAGGGTTCGTACACACCGGGTTGTCCGGAGTATGCGAACGTTGTCGACAAGGGGGGCATTGTCATGACGGGGGTTGCTATTTGAGGGGAGATGGACATATTCATCCTCCCGGCTTTAGTAGCCGTATAGTTGATTTAACAGATTCGTTACAGTCTGTGACTGTAGCGAAATTCTCGTCATTGCATTGTACAATGCTTCGTACTGCCTCCTGAATAACGCCACCCTCGCATCTATCTGAGTTTGGTTTCGGGTCAACGCCGTCTTAATGCTTGACAGTTGATCTTTCGTTCCGTTCTGGGCAATCTCCAATTGCCCGCCTGTTGATGTAAACGACTCCAATAAGGCATTCATACGTCCTGCTACACCGTCGGCCGAGTTGAACAGATCGGCAACGTTGCGGACGTTGCCCGCAAGGGCATTGTCGAACGTGGCCGCATTGGTAATGCTTAGCGTACCGTCGGATGCCGCTGTTATTCCAATCTCAGCCAGCAACGACGGATTCCCGGTTGCAACGCTACTCACCGGACTGCCAATCAGCGAACGCATGTTCATTCGCAAGCCTTTAAACACCTGGTCGCTTGCCAGAATTTCCCTTGTCTTGTTCTCGGGGTTTACAGACGTTTTTGCATTGAGAAAGCTGAGAACATCATTATATGCCTTGATGAAGTCCTGAACGGTTGACTTAATCGACGATTTGTCCGAACTGACAGTCAAGGTCAACGGCGTATCTGCGGGAGATTGTACGCCCTTCAGTTCAAGAGTAATGCCGGCAAGTACATCGGTAATGGAATTCGTTCCGCGTGTAATGTCGATGCCATCCAACTTGAACTTTGCATCAAGAAGGCCGGTCGAAGAATACAGAAATCCTCCGCCCGTTGCCGTTGAAGCCGTCCGGTCTGCCATGACGGTAGCCCCCAGACCTATCGTGTCAAGTACACTTCCCGCTACATCTGTCAAACTTACGGATTGTTCGGACCCGGTCTTTTTGCTTGTGAAAACCAGTCTGCTTGTCCCTTGTGTATCGGAAACAACGGCAGCCGACACATCACCACCTGAAGCATTTACGGCCGCGGCCAGTTTGTTCAGTACAACGCTATTCGTGTCGCCTGCTTCTATCTCAAAATCGACATTGACAGCGTTGCCGTTGACAGTAATGCCGATCGTCTTTTGCCCGGCGCCCTCGGCTCCAACAATTGTTGTGGCACCGCTTGAAAGCTGGGCGGAAATGACTTTGTCCTGCTTCGCCAGTTGAGTTACAAGCAGCGAATGGGTTCCTGGAGAGGCCGTACCGGTTGCAGTGCCTGTAGCCACCGATCCAAGTGAACTTTCGACCGTGAAAGTATTGAACTTCGACGTTGTGCCCGATGCTTTCAACCCTTTGGCAAGGTTGTTCAACGTGGTCATCTTCGACTTCAGTTCGGAAAGAACGTTCAACCGCGTGTTCAAAGAAGTCTGACGGTTCTGCAGTAACGTTATCGGGTTGCTGATGCTGTACCGATACTGCTGAACGAGGGACTCGATCTGTTGGTTTGTTACCGTACTGATTGTCGCCATTACTGCATCTCCTCTTGATCCGTCCGCCTCACATTACAATTTGAATGCTTCGACCCAGGCGGAACGTAATTCCTCCAATACTTCCATTGCATCTGCCGGCTTGCCCTGCCGCAGGCAATGTTTCGAATACTGATAGAGTTTGTACAAGCTCAACGCAATTTCCCGATGTTCGAAATTCAAACCTGCGATAAGCTCGTTGATTGCACGGTTCGCCAATTGTTGATCATTCTTTTTTATTGCCTGAATGGCCACGCCGTACAACTTGTGAATCACCTCAACGGGGGAGAGATTCGCCAACTGTTCGTTCCGGTATGAATTCAACGCTGAGTTTACCCTTACTGCAACGTATGATCTCTCCATCGGAGACGCTTGCTGTTGTGCTGCCTGCATGTATCGGTGCTTTCGTTAGTTGGGGTTTGTTTAATGTTACATTCTGTTTTCACGTCGATAAATCAGGAGGGCGCCTTACGGGGCGCCGCTCCTCACTACCCGACCAATGTTCAATTAACGGAACAGTGACAGGAAGACCTGCGGCGAGGTGTTCGCCTGTGCCAACATTGAAGTTGACGTTTGCTGAAGGATCTGCAGCTTTGCAGCCTTGATTTGTTCCTTCGCAATGTCAGCGTCAAAGATACGGCTTTTTGCTGCTTCGGTATTCGTGATGGCCGTATTGAGATTCGCTTCCTTTGCAGAAAGGCGATTCAACGACGCACCGATTGTACCGATCGAGCTGTTCACCGTTCCAAGTCCGGTGTCTACTGTGAGACCCGAAACGTTGGCGGAAGTGATGCTGCCAGCCGCCGTGCCAAGCAATGAAGCAGAGGAGACGCTTGCACTGAATGAGACAGTGAACGTTTCCGTGCTGCCTTCGCCGACCTGGAAACTCTCCGAGTATTCGCCGTCCAACAGAGAGACACCATTGAACTTCGTCGTCGAGACGATGTCGTCGATTTCGCTTGCAAGTGCCTGAATTTCGGTTGCAATAGCATCCTTCTCATCGGCACCGAACGCACCATTGATGAACCGGGTTTGCTTCTCTTTGATCTGAACCAACAGATCGGCAACCTTCTGATAAGCACCTTCGGCAACACCGTATGTCGACTGCGCATCGCCAACGTTGTCAAGCGCAGAATTCATCGAACGGATGCGGCCTTCCATTTTCTTGGAAATGACATATCCTGACGGATCGTCTGCTGCTGTGTTGATGCGCTTGCCGGTCGCAAGGCGTTCCTGGTGCATACCGAGGTCGCGATTGATGGCGTTCAAAGACTGCAACGCATTCATCGCGGCAACGTTAGTGTTGATTCTTGCTCCACTGGTAAGTGGCATGACTACCTCCTTGTAGTTTGTGTATGTGTTGGTCGGGCTTCCTTGCCCGTTTGATTGAGCATTGGCTGCTCTGTTACTATTATCGGAGGTCTGTTCTGAATCTTTAGCTTCTCTCGCTTGGTAACGAATTGAGTTTCAAAGACTTAGGTAACAATCTGTTGTCACTCGTAATAGCCGTTGGCAAAACGGCTTTTTGAGCCGGAAATCAGCAAAACCGACAGGGAGGTACCCTTTCGAGCACCTCCCTGGTCAATACGCCGGTTGGTTGGCTTAGCTTCGGAAGAGAGACAGGAACACCTGCGGCGCTTGATTTGCCTGCGCCAGCATAGACGTAGCTGTCTGCTGCAAGATTTGGAGTTTTGCAGCTTTGATCTGTTCCTTTGCTATGTCGGCATCATAGATCCGGCTTTTTGCCGCTTCTGTGTTCGTGATAGCGTTGTTCAGGTTCTCTTCCTTCGCGGAAAGACGATTCAACGAAGCCCCGATTGCGCCAATCGCCGAGTTCACAGTCCCAATGCCCGTGTCAACAGTCAAACCAACAATATTGGCACTGGTAATGCTCCCTGCTGCCGTGCCAAGAAGAGAAGCCGACGAAACGCTTGCACTGAACGATACATTGAACAGTTCCGCGCTTGACTCGCCAACCTGAAAGTCTTCGGAGTACGTACCGTTGAGCAACTGCACTCCGTTGAACTTGTTGTTGGCAACGATATCATCAATCTCCGACGCCAACGCCACAATCTCCGTGGCAATGGCAGTCTTCTCATCACTCCCGAATGCCCCATTGATGAACCGTGTTTGCTTCTCTTTGATTTGCACCAACAGATCAGCGATTTTCTGGTAGGAACCCTCGGCAACGCCTAACGTGGATGATGCATCTCCGACGTTATCAATCGCCGAACTCATCGACCGAATACGACCTTCCATTTTCTTGGAGATCATATAGCCGGATGGATCATCGGCTGATGAATTGATGCGCCTGCCTGTTGCAAGGCGTTCCTGGTGCATTCCCAGATCGCGATTAATGTTGTTCAACGCATTCACCGCGTTCATCGCTGCAATATTGGTGTTTATCCTTGCACCACCTGTAAACGGCATAGTTACCTCCTTGTAAGAATGTTGATACGATCGGGCGTCCTTGCCCTTTCATGAACTACGAACATAATTGTTCTGAAAGTATTATCGGAATTTGTAGAAAACTCTTTAGTGCCCGATATGTCTGTTACTTGATGCAGGACAACGAGTTAGGGCAGGTCAGAAGTGTAATAGTTACAAAAAGGAGCCCTTGCGCACCCTTCAATCAAGCTCGATCGCCTTGTGCTGATGTTCCCTTTCTACAAACATGCAGCCATTTTCTGCAAGTCTTTTGCCGGGAAGTCCGACCTCTTCAAGGAGAAGTAGCGGCCGACATCCTTTCGGTGAGCGCTACAAGCCGATTCTTGATCGGCGAAAGATCAGCATCAGTGGTTTGCGACATCAGTTCAAGATGACGAAATGCGGCATTCACATTGCCTTTTTGCAGCGACAGTTGCAAGCCAGCCTTATGCAACTCAAAATCTCGGACGCCATTTTCCTCTGCCAATTCGAGAGTTCTTTCAGCGGAATGAACATCCCCCGCCTCAATCTTCCACCGAACAGCAAAGCCATACGCCTTGCTGTTTGCGGGCTGGGCAAGGAGTGTTTTGTCTATGAAATGAATGGCAGAATCCAAGTCATTCAGTTTCCGGTAATGCCACGCAAGCGGTAGCAAGAGCTCGCTACTGTTTGGATTTGCTTTTGCCAGATGCTTGAATTGATCAATCACAAAACGGGCATCCTCAACCTGCCCGGCACATTCCAACAATTCTACCACTCCTTCTTTAGCTTGCGTCAGTTCAACAATGTTCGCATACTGTATCAGCGCATTCTTGAATTCTCCCGCCGCCATGTATGTCATTGCCATTCGTTTCATGACATCTTCCCTTCTCAGATGAAGATCCGAAGCAATTTGATTTGAACGTTGAGCACCCGGAATCCGCAACAGATACTCGATGGACTTCAACTGCTCAATCGCCTTCGCATATACCTTCAAATCGAAATACATGAGTGAGAGAAACCAATGCGCCATTAATTGTTTTGGAGCGAGTTGAAGTGATTCACGGCAGAGTTCGACCGCTCCAGCTATGTTCCCCCGTTTCACTTCAATTTCGGCAAGCAGGTTGTAACAGGAGGCCCGATTGGTCACATCAAGTTTGCCGTTCTTCAAGGCCAACTCGAGCACCGGACCGGCTTCTGCATAGCGTTGCAGTACAACAAGGGTGTTGCCAATCTGAAATTGCGTATACGCATCATCGCACTCTGCAGTAAGTTGGTTCTTTAACAGCTCAAGATTCCGCTCCGCTTTCTGTTTGACGACATCATACCCTTGACCATAACCGAGATGGTGGATAACAAGAGGTGAACGCTTCACGGCAAGTTTCAGTCGCATCAACGAGGGCCACACTTGTTCATGCACTTTCCCCTCGAACTTCACTCCGGGCAATCTCCTGAACAATCTCGGATAGGTATTTTCCTGGTTGAAGTTGCCTTGTCGCAGCGAGTGTGGATTTTCGATGAGAACATTATATGCGCCGACCCCCCCTGCTGAGATGAGCTTCCGCAGCAATTCTACTTGACCACCTGTAAGTCGTTCATCTGCATCAAGATACAGGACCCAATCGCCCGTACACCGCTCAAGTGAGTAGTTCCGTGCAGCAGAGAAGTCGCCGATCCATTCAAAATCAAATATTCGCGCTCCGTACCGGGCCGCTATGACTTTCGTTGCATCGGTGGAACCTGTGTCAACGATGACAATCTCATCAACGATACTTTTGACGCTCTCAAGACAGTCGGGCAGAAACTTCTCTTCATTCTTTACGATCATCGAGAGTGAGAGGGAACTCCCCCGGCCTCGTTTGCTCTTCGTCTTTGAATGCGGCGTTGTCATGTCATTTACTTGTTTGCTGTCACGTATTCAATAAGCGAGTTCTCATCGGAAGGCAACCCAAGATGTTCGTTCACCTTGGCGAGCCCGTTTGTTGCCATTGTATTCTCCTCGTCATACACAACAGCATACTCAAACATAACCTTCGCTTCTTTGTCCTTTCCACACAAGTAGAGGACTTCGCCCAATCCCGCACATGCTTCCGATGAATCCGGTGTCAGATTCAGGGCCTCTTCGAAGCTCGCTTTCGCATTCTCCATATCGTTGAGACGAAGATAGCACGCACCTCTGAGATTGGCATGGTCTGTTTGAGATGTTTGCGAAGCATTGTCACTGACCTTAGCTCCGGGGTCAAGCAATTCTGCGAGAGAATCCTTGAACCTCCCGAGCCTGAATAAATCAAGAGACTTCCCAAGCTTCTCCTGTAAATACTCATCTCCAGGTTGTTGTTGTGAAAACCGGAGAATAGGTTTGTTCGACAATTCATCTATTCGTTTGCGGCATTTTGCGCCGGCGTGCTTCCAAGTCCATTGGCTGTGCGCATCTTTGCTGGCTTGTTGTCCAAGAGTCTTAAGATCGTCAGCATGTTGTACTGCAAATGTCATCCTCTCGGCAAGTTCCTTCCTGTTCACTTCAAGCAGCCACGGAAAATCAACCGTCTCGTCATGGCCGATGTATTTTGAAGGGAGTTGTAGTCTGCTTGCTGAAACAAGAATACTGTTCTTCTGATTGCAAAAATCGAGAACCGCGCCGCCATTTGTGACAATTGCCGGGGTTCCGCACGCCATTGATTCGAGAATCGGCATCCCGAATCCTTCGCCACGGTACGGATGAACGAGTACGTTACATGCAGTGTAGAGCCCTGCAAGTTCCTGTTCAGAAAGAATCTCATCGATGTATTGAATTTCCGGCATGCCGGGTTTCTTTTGAAGTTCGAGAATGACATCACGGAACGTTTGACCCTTGTAGAATGAATCCCCTCCCATATCCTTGATCACAAGACACACATCATCAGTACTTCTGAATGTTTGTGTGTAAGTCTCCAGGAGAATATCGATCCCTTTTCTGTATATCGTTCCCCCAACGAA
This sequence comes from Bacteroidota bacterium, assembly GCA_019637975.1. Lineage (NCBI taxonomy): Bacteria > Pseudomonadati > Bacteroidota > Bacteroidota bacterium. Next base: position 144,347 of record JAHBUR010000001.1, read on the forward strand.
CAAGAACCTGAAGTGTTTCTTCGTCTTTAGTCTGAACGGCCTTACGTCAGGATGGAATTTTCCTGGGTCGAAGCCCGGCGGCACAATATGCACTCGCTCTGCCGGAATGCCGCTGCTGATATATACCTGGCGAACATACTCGGTGTACGCCCACACTTCATCCACGCGAGATGCGAAAGCCTCAACCCAGGATTTTGGCAGGCTGCCGAACTCCCACGGTTGCATTACAACCCAACGCCCTTCCCCAGGTGGCGTTAGGTTCGGTGGCCAGTGGTGACGAACGTGAATGTCAGTAGAAGAAAGTGACTTGTTTCGTCTTGCTTGAACAGCAGCAAACCGACTATTCTTCCCCGGCTTGAAATCATCCTCCCCGAATGGCACAACAGACATGTCACAACCATGAACGAGAAGTTCTGCGCACAACTCACGGTTGATTACGGAAAGGGAATGATGGGCAAACGGCGTCCCTTCCCAAACAACAGCTACCGATTTCTTCCCTGCAGGTTGAATTGCATCAGTCTGGCGGGAAACAATCGCTGTCTTTATCTCATTCAATCGATTGATAATGATCTCGCTCACCCTCGTTTGACTGTAGTGTTCGACAATGTCGCGCCTTGCCTGTCTGCCTTTTTCCTTGGCCTCTTCCTGATGCTCAATCACGTGTCGCATCAGTTTGCGAAGGTGATTAATGGAAGGATTCGCCCATTTGTGTCCTGTGTAGATCGGGTTCTCCATTTTATCAACATCACACAGGCCGTCAGATTTTATCAAATAGGAATTTGCCTGATTCATGAACTCTGTGTTGCCGCTCCAATCTGTGCCAATAACAGGTAGTTCCATTGCCATTGCCTCCATGAACGGCCTCCCCCAACCTTCACCGCGGCTTGGCAAAACGAACGCATCAAACGTCTTGTACAACGCCGGAAGCTCCGATGTGGCTATTTGATCATCAATAACCTCGATGGCAGGGAGTGAACTTCTTTCTCTTCCCAGGCGATCGGCGAATTCTCTAACACGTCTCATCACTTCGTCACGCACACGCAAGTCGGGGTGCATAGGAAAGCTGGTGCGCAAGAACAAGCACACATCGTCGCTTGCCGAGAATTCAGAGAAATATGCCCGGAGCAAAATGTCCCAACCTTTTCGTGCCGACCACTCAAAAACCGAGAGAAAGTTAAACTGCTTCGTGTTCTCAATTCCGAACGCTGGGGTTGTTGCCGGATCAAACAGGCGGGAATTGATTGACCCCGGAATCTTCATAAGTTTCTGTCTACTGACACCCGATTTCGCAAACGTCTGCATGTTAAACTCAGTAGGCACCCACACTTCATCCATCTGGTTGCATCGTTCAACCCACTCTTCAGGAATCCGGTCGGTTTCGAACATCGTCCTGCCAATACAGTACGCTGAATCTTTGTTGCGGAAGAAGCCAAGCGGATTCTGGTGACACACCACGATAGGCCCGTCTGCCCAGAATGATTGATCCTTGAACGGCAAGCCATTGAGCGACCGTGTATAGTCAAGCTGCTGAAGCGTCGTTCTTGTGTCTGCCGGTAATCCGGCCACAAATTGAGATGAATAGATGGTGTTGGCGTGATAGATACGCAGCGGTACTTCATTCGAAAGCGATTCCACGAATTGAATTGCTTCGCTTGCATAACCGCTTGGATTGTAGAACGGCGCGAACCACAGCACCGGAGTCTTCCCTTCAGGCGTCTTCCCGATGTCCGTTCGTTCAGGAAGAAAGTTCTCCGCAGAGAACGCGGACAAATCAGATTTCGTAATCGCTGCTTGGGTGGACGGGCGGCCGTGAATATCAACTCCCTCAATCTGCCTCATATCATCGAGAACGGCCTTGGCGATCACATCCCATGTATAGCGTGAGAGGATTGTGCTGCGGGCGACGCTTCCCTTCCAACGGCTTGTCAGGCGGTTATCCGCTATGTGACGCATCAATTCTCTCAAGTGATCTTCATCGATTCCGGTCGTTCCTCCACGCTTGCGCTGCCTTACTACATAGGATAGTGTTTCGGAAACGTAATCCGCCTGACCGCCGGCGGTTGTAGTGATTACCGGAAGCCCGGTGGCAAGCGCCTCAAGTACCGGCCGGCCGAAATATGAATCCGTGTACGGTTGCACAACGGCGTCGGCGCCGGCATAGTACAGCGGCATCATGTTCGCATCAAACGTGCGGTAGTCGATGCGGACTGCGTTGTAGTACTCCGACGGGATATCCCGGTGCGCCCTGATGAACTTTGCCGTCAACTCATCGAATTGCTGTTGTTGCTTCTTGACATCATTTCTGAAATCCAAGGATCGGAGAAGCAGGCACGTACGGGGATCCCCTTTGAACTCCTTGACGAACGCCGAAAATACACTCTCCCATCCACTTCTCGCCGACCAGTCAGTCATACAGAGAAACACAAAAGGATCATCTTGACGTTGTTCGGCAACATTTGTCCCGTAATCAAGCGTACCGACTCCATACGGAACAATTTTGACCTTGTGCTCGTTCACACCGGCGGCAATCATCTTGGTTCTTACGTGACGGGACGGCACCCAGACAGCATCAATATCGGGCTTCCCGAGACGGCGCACCGATGCCTTGTCAGTGTCATGTGCCATCACGACAACGAAGGATGCACCAGTCCGGCGTTCGAAGTAACGCAGAGGGCCGGGGAACACCTGGATGAATTTGTCCGCGAGAGGTTTCTGCTCAAGCTCCTTGAGGCAAGCCGCGTCGTTTTCGTTTATGACATTCTGAGGATCCGCACGATGCAGAAGTGGCCTAACTGCTACTCCTGCCCCATGACGATGCAGCGCGAGTGCAAGCTCGCGGCAGGGATCATCCATTGCCCACACCGGGCCTTCCCACAGAATTGTGGCATCGGATTGTTGTTGAACCCTTGGTACTGCTCGGATGTTCTTGACGCTAAGCGCATACTCGGCATACTGTCGCGCAATCGAGCCAACATCGTTGCGTTCGTGCACGAAAGCCCGGGCCCGGGCTGATAATTCTCTTGCAAACACAGGATTGTCATGAATCTTGACAAGCGACTGCACAATCTCCTCTACTTCATTCTCAAACCCGATCTTGACAACGCTATCGTCGGGAAACTCCTGATATTGAGCATACGATGATACAAGGGCCGGCTTGCCGCAACCGAGAACTTGAATCAGACTTGCAGATTCTTCACCTCGCGAAGGGTACCGCAAGTTGACAGTGACATCTGCCGCAGACATGTAGGCGAAGAAATCATCTTCAGAGAGCCAACCTGTTATGCGAACCTTGCTCTGAAGTCCATGTTGCCTGATAAGGCCGTCAAGATACGCCTTGTACTGCGGACTGGCAGGCTCGCCGCCTAAAATCAGAACAGCATCGGGATGTGATTGAGAGAATTCCGCAAACGCCGCAACCGTAACGTGGTTTCTCTTGTGGGGCTGCACCAATCCCAGCGACAGTATGACAAATGCTTCGCGAGGAATATGTAGCCTCTCCCGTACACCATCCCTGTCTTGATGAGCCGCATCCAACGCTTGCGATGCAAGGAGAAGCGGAATCACTCGTATCGGCTTGTCAGGAAAGGCGGAGTGCAGAAGATTGTACGAGTGCTGATTATGAACGACTATGCCCGTGCTTTGCCGCAGCACAGTCTCGAGCACTTTCCGGTTGTTCGGTTCGGCGCTGCATCCCTTGATTTCATATTCGTGAACTACGGCAATGCCGGGCATCTTTCTCGCTTGGTCACAGATCGCCGTATGAAAGCGGTTGTTTCCGAGATGATAGATAATCTGATCGTACCGGTGAATCCAATTGACATATTCGAGATCGGTAATCGAATGCACCAGGTATTTTCTGAACACATCTTCATGGCTGGGGACATAGTCGTCCACGAAGAGGTCGACCCGGGCGTGCCGTGAAAGGTTCGGGAGAAGTTCCTGCACATGATCAGCAATGCCGGTTTTCAGCGGAGCGAGGGGCGCAACCATCGCAAGTCGCGGCAAGTCACTATCCGGGCAGGCAAGTTCATCAGTTTTGTACCACGCATATTCGTCGGAGATGATATCGTTCTCCCAGCGATCAAGAAACAGCTTGTAGTTGTTGTCCGACGCATTGTGCCCTTCTTGGCCCGCGTTGCGTATCGAAACGGATTCGAAATGATACAACTCGCTTTGAGGGCAGTACACCACCTCCTTTCCGATCCTTCGCACTTTGAAGCAGAGGTCAAGGTCTTCGCCGCCGTTCTTGTACTTCGTATCAAAGCCGTTCACTTCTTTGAACGTTGTCTTCGAGATGAAGAGTGCTGCGCCCGTTACCGCTTGCACAGTTCTCTCCCGATTCACAAACGGCTGCCCGGCGAGACAGAACTTATACAGGTGAAGTGATCCCTTCTGATCGTTGAATGCGATTCCACAATGCTGCACACGCTCCGGTTTCCCGCTCTGTGTTGTGTCGGGAAAAACGAGCTTCGAGCCGGCAATGCCGGCGGCGGGGTTCTTCTCGACGACATCGACAAGCGCATCAAGCCAGCCCTGTTTCTTCGGCACTGTATCATTGTTCAGGAAAAACAGGTACTTCCCCTTTGCTTCGACTGCCCCGGCATTGCATGCACGGGCAAAACCACCGTTCTGATCCAGCGAGATGAACCGACAGTTTTTGTATTGTTTTGAGACTTCTGAGAGGAAATCCGCCGTTTCATCCGTTGAGCAATCATCAACCACAATGATCTCAAAGGATCGTTTTGGCGGAAACGAAGTATAAATCCCTTCAAGACACTTCCTCGTGTAATCCACATTGCCGAAAACAGGAATGATGATACTCACTTCAACTCCCGGCGGCACTCCCCCTTCTCTGACTTTTTCGACCGCTTCGCACGGACTGGATACTTCCTCCCCGATTGCGTTCTCTCCATCGGTCACAAGACCCAGTTGCTCCTCCAACGCCTTCACCATCTCTTGAATAGCTGTTTCCGCGGGATTGACTTTCGCAAGCTTACGGAAGCAGACCAGGGCATCCTCAAATTGCTGCTCCTGCAAATACAGGCATGCCAGTTCCGTTTGTGCTTCAATATCATCCGGAGTGATTTTGACTATCGTCAGAAGTTGTTCGATTGCCTTTTCTCTCTGGCCGGACTGAGTGAGTACGTCGGCAAGATTTTTCCGTGCGGCAATGCAGTTGCTGTCCGCAGCAATAGCCCGCCGAAAATACTCTACTGCTTCATCGCATTGTTGCTGCTGAAACGCGATGACGCCGCTATCGTTGAGCGCCAGCGCGTGCATCGGATTCGTTTTCAGGATCAAGCGTAATTGTTCGAACGCAGCGTCATTCTCTCCTTCGTTCATGAGAAGAGCGGCCAACGAGTACCGTGCAGATTCGAAACCCGGCTCCACTGCAAGCGCTTCAACAAGATCTCCCCTTGCTTCTTCCTGCCGATTCAGGGACAGCCGGAGTTCAGCCCTTTTCACCAACACATCAGCCTGGCGTGTATTCTTCGCGAGATATCTGGTGAGAACGGCGTCGCCCTTTTCAGCCTGACCTGATTTGAAGAGCGTGTCAGCCAAACGCATATATTCGTTTTTGAAATCACGCCGCGAAAGCTCCACTTCTTCCAATTCTTTCCGTAATACCTCCACATCCCGCACCCGACTGAGTGGGTCGGGGTCGGCCATAAGTGAAGCAAAATCAACAAATTCGGGGTAATATAACGCCAGTGCTGCAACAACAACTCCCATCGAATACACATCATCAAAACTGCCGTCCGACGGACGACCCTCGTTGCCAAGTCCGTCGGGGACAAATGACGACACTTCTGCGGAGGTCGCCCAGCCGAAGTCGATCAAGACCGGATGGCCTTCACGTACCAATATGTTCTCTGCTCTGATGTCCCGATGAGTTATCTCCCTTTCCTGCAATTCACCAACTATATCGATACACTCACGAATAAAGTGTTTCACCGAAGCAGAGTCATGTTCGGCGCAAAACCTGTCAATGTTCGTCAAAGGATATCCTTCAACAAACTCCATTTCGCATGTTGAGTACCCGTCTTGCGATTTCGATTCGTACACTCGCGGGAAATGAGCACCGGACAGTCGGGAGAGGAAGTAATGTTCCAACTGTGCAAGGTTCGACGTTGCCTGCTTGACGACTCGTTTCGTTCCGTTTTCTTCAAGAAGGTAGATTCTGCTTTGATAGGGAATACCGTCATGAACCGTAAGCTGCCTGCTGTAGAGAACGGATTCAACCGGATGAATGAAGGGGAGTTTCGGCAACACGGAAAGATCGGTTGGCTCAACCGGGTCCAGATGCTGTTGCTTCAGAATCGATGCGCAGTATCCGAGTGCATTCACGCTTGCAGCATCGAAGGACATTCCAGCGGATCCGGCAACTTCGACAAGCTTCTCCGCATAGTCCTTCCCCATCACCCCCTTGTGATACACGACGTGATAGAGAAGGGCGAGGAAATGATCTTCCGATGAGGGAACGTAGAAATTCCTATACTTCTCTCTCCGGGAAAGAAGCCGGTGTGAAAACCACCCGGGGTAGTAGCCGTCATCAGTTGTTCTGAGATCTACAAGAATGTACGTTTGATCGCCGTTCGGTCCTAAAACAGGAATCTTTCGCTGAACACGGTACGGCTCCTTCTGCGTTCGCATACCCCGCCACAACGAATCGAATTTCCCGACATGCTGGGGATGGATCAGAAGATCAAGATCACTATGCGGCCCGACTTCGATGTTGTCCGGCAGGTTTTCCCAGTTTCTTAAAACAACATAGAGAATGTTGTTGTCGTCGAGAAACTGCAACAGTGCCTCGACTGAGTGAAGCGAATGCGCATTGAATTTGTCGCATGCCGCCCGTACGGTTCCGGCAAATCTGAGGAAATCGTTATTCGCCATCTCAACACGCAGGTCGCGATAGTGCATGTGAACGAATGTATCTTCCTCGAGAAAATGCGAATCTTTGGAGGTTTCATGTGTTTTGTACAGATTCTCACATACCTCGATTTTGAAATCATCGGGTGTGCAGATGGGGTTGGCAATCCGCATTCTCCCCATCTCAAAATGCGGGGCTGAGGATGGAGATCCGGCATTCCGCCAGTTGTGAAGCGCTTGCTCGAATGTCGCTACAAAGTCTAGGAAATTCTCATGTGTAAGTTCGAGCCTGAGATTTCGCCAGTGAAAATGGAATGTCTCGCAACATTCAATTACAAATCGCTTATCGAAAATTGTTTTCTTCGGAATCTTCGCTGCTACAAGCGGAAGAAGCGTTTTACCCATACTGTCTCCGGATTTTTTGCGCGCAAATCGGATGTATTGAAGCCTGATGTGCAACCATCGTGCCGCTCAAAATCCCGCAAAAAGCCCGACGTATGCCGCCCCAAGAATCCCGTTGGTGGCTACTATTGTGCACTCGGTTGCTTTTCCGGGCCGGCACAATTCCTTTGCTTCTGCTCCCCCAACTTGGTATTTTTTGAAGGTTGAGGAGCATCCGATCTGCCCTCAACGAAATCAACCATTACAGCGCCCTATGCACGCGGTTCTTGAACAAGAGAAGGCAGAGTTGCTTACTGAAAAGTTTCTGGCAGAAGCTAGAACCCTGTTCCCCCACACAAAAACCGGCACGATCTATCTTAATCATGCAGGAACGTCTCCCCTCTCAACTCGAGTCGTTAACGCGATGAAGCTTCACCTGCAGGAACGATCAGAAGGCTCAATTGATACATACTTGTCTCTTGATGTGCCGAAAATTGCAGAATGCAGAGAACGCGTAAAGGCCCTGATACGTGCAGAATCAACCGAGCGTATAGCCCTTTTGACGAACACTTCGGATCCGCTGAATGTTGTCGCTTCGGGGCTGAAGTGGAAAAGCGGGGATAGGGTTCTTTTGCATGAGGATGAGTTTCCGGCAAATGTGTGGCCGTACCTCAATTTGAAGCGTCTCGGAGTCGAAATCGATGTCATTCCGAGAGGCAAAGGCCACCCAACCCCGCAGTTGATTGCTGATTCGATTTCCGGGAGAACAACACTGGTGGCATTGAGCGCCGTTCAATTTCTCACCGGTTACCGTGCAGACCTTGCTGCAATCGGTTCACTTTGCCGGGACAAAGGGATTGTTTTTGTGGTGGATGGAATCCAGGCTGCGGGCGCGGTTCGTTTGGATGTTCAGCACATGAAGATTGACGCACTCGCGGCGGGGTGCCAAAAATGGCAGATGGGTCCGCACGGCTCGGGTTGGCTGTATGTTACAGAAGAACTACAGTCCAAAATTCAGCCGGAACACGTTGGTTGGCTTTCCGTCGAAGAACCGTGGAATTTCTTCGACTACGAACAGTCCTTAGCCTCATCGGCAAGACGATTTGAGGGAGGAACGAAGAACATCCCCTCGTTGTGGGGAATGGAGGCAGCCCTCTCTACGCTGCTGGAATTCGGACTCGAAGAAATCGAGGGGCACATCCTCACCCTGACGCAGTTGCTTCTTGAGGGCCTCCGTTCGATTGACGGTGTGAGGGTTTTGACGCCGGACGAGATGAACCATAGGGCAGGGATTGTCACTGTTGAATTCGCTCAAGGGATGAATGCCGAATCCGTTTTCCGGCAACTCGAACGCCGTGATATGACTATCGCGTTGCGGGATGGCAAGCTCCGTTATGCGCCGCATTTCTACAATTCTGCAACTGAAATTGAGCTTGCGATTTCCGCAACTCAGGAAGCTATTCAACAACTGAACTAAACCACCGGGGGAATCATGAACTCACAAAACACAAATGCCATGAAACCTGAACTGAAGATTCTCCTCATCGATGATAATGAAGAGTTTCGTGTCGCCCTCAAGCATCTCCTTGCTTCCAATAAGTTCGACATTATCGAGGCGGGAAACGGCGAACAAGCCCTCGAACTCATGAACACCGACGTGCCCGACATGGCCATTGTCGATCTTGATATGCCGAAGATGAACGGGATTGAGTTTTCCCGAAAGGCCAAAAAGGAACGCCCCGGGTTCCCGATTATCATGGTAACGGCGTACTCACAGTTCTATTCATCGAAAGAAATCATCGCTGCGGGAATTGACGCATTCCTGCAGAAGCCGATAGATGGTGATACGCTTGTTGCAGTGATTCAGCAGTTGCGGCAAGCAGCAAGCAGGATGAATTAGCTTCCTCTTCGTCCTACTTTATTCCTAACTGAAGTGAAACGCGGTGGGCGGCACTCAGTAGTTCCATCTTCGTGAAGGCATAGTCCACGCCGATATCGAAACCTTGAACAGTTGTCCGCACACCGGCACCCACAGACAATCCCTCGATTGTGCTGTTGACGGCCGCACGGGATGAGTTGCCGCCGTCATCCGTTCCCGAGTAGTTGAATTTCCACCCTCCCCGAAAGGAAATCATATTCATGAACGTGTACTCTACACCGCTGAAGAAATACTGCGGCCCGTCCTGGGGTTTCACTGCGTCAAGAGCGAACATCAGTTCATGCTCGTCCGACTTGAGGGGAGAGATTGCCGTTCCTATGCTGAAGGAAAGCGGTAAGCCGTAGGCAATGTCATAGAATTTGAGGTCCGAGCCGAGATTGCTGAACCGCGCCGCAATCTTCCAGTCTAAAACACCGATCGCATACACCGAGCCTGCATCGAAAGCAAGAACCCCCGTGCTCAAGCCGTCGATTGACTGAGAGACGATTTTCGCCGTAATGCCGAGCGAAAGCCTGTCCGTGAAGTAGCGCGCAAAGCTGAGTTGAAATGCAACATCCCGGTAGTCATACGTTGCCGAGGCATTCCGGTCAATCTGAAATTGGATCAGCGCCGGATCGACAGGTACATCCCGGTCGGCGGGGATGCCGGAAATGCCGAACGAAATAAATCCCGCTGCAACCGTTCCGACATTCTCCCAATTGTAAGAAACCGCGGCACTGTGATGGCCAAGGTCTGCTATCCATTTATTGTACCCGAATGTCGCCTGCACGAGTGCGTCACCGGGCCGCAATGCAATCCCCGCGGGGTTCCAGAACATCTGGTTTACATCACCAGTCAATGCTGTTGCTGCCGAACCAAATCCCACTGCCCTTGCTCCGACACCGATTTTGAGAAACGCAGCTCCGGTAAGGCCTGCTTTTCGGGTTTGAGCATATACTGACGCGACAGAGAGTACTCCCGTTGCCAGCATCACCCCGATGAACAGACGGGACGGTAACGAACTTTGTATCAGCGCTTTCATGCTTGTTGACCTCACCTCAGAATCGACAAATAGCCGACATGCTTCCCGCCGTCGTATTCTACAACGTACACGTAGAGGCCGCTTGCTACTTCGATTCCATCCTTCGAAAACAAATCCCAGAACACGCTTCCGTTGTTCGGGTCGTTGCTTTCGAAGCGAATCTCTTTGACAATCTGCCCCGATACATCAAGGATAGTGATCTTCGCCCTTGCAGGCAGATTGTAAAACGTAACTTTGTGGTCGAACGGATCAACGGCGCTGTCGAACAGCGCTTTCTTTTTGTAGGGATTCGGTTTGACGGAAATCCGGGCCGCTCCGCTTGCAAGTGTGCCGGGGTCGGAGACAGCCGACTTCACAACGAAACCGGCGCCAATAGCTTTTTGACCAGCAGCCGTTTTCGGGAAGAAGCTGTTCAAATCCGCAAACGGATACGTGTCCATCCACAGCCCGCTTGCACCATTGCGGTTCAGGTTCGATGTTTCAAGCGTGCTTGTTGCCGGGTTGTTCAATCCCGCATACGAAGGTCCCAAATCCACCGGCGTTGTCTCGTGAGTATAGGCCGCAACGTAGTACCAATACTTGAAACCAAGATCCACCTGCTTGTCTTCCCACGTGTACGTATAGCCGTGCGACGAAGGATCTGTTACAGACCCCAACTGCGCAGCCGGGATTATCGCAGCGAGTTCATACGGCCCCCACGAATCGGGAACGCCGTTCCGTCCCTCAACAAAACTCTGTGCGGCAAAATTGGGATTTGCGGGAGAGAGAAGACTCTGCGGGGTTGCTCCGGGGGTTGTATTCATCCAATACAAATCCAGTCCGCGCATTCCGGCCTCAAGCCAATTGATTTGTTTGGCGAGCGATGCTTTGTAAATCTTGTAGCCCGCAAAACGGGGATGCGCGTTTGCCCGATCGTCCCATCGAATCTTCACAGATTTCGAGAGGGTGTTCTCAACCAGCAAGTCCGGTACGGGTGGCGGCTCGGGAACAGCGTACCCGTTCTCAAACGCCCATCGTGCCGCGGCAATTGCATTTTGAATCCCCTGTAACCGGAAACCACCCGCTTCAGCCCATACAACCGTTATGCTCTCCCCCTCGTGAAGGGAAAACGGCCCCACGCCACTGAACATATCGCCATCAAAGTTGTTCGGGGCGCTGAAACCTTTTGTCCAGCCCGGCTCATACGAATTCACCTCAAAAGCGGCAGGGTTTTCATCTGAAAAGAGTTTCCGGTCGCCGTTTGGTCGCAACGGGTTTGATTTGGGGATGAATGTCGTTGGATTGCCTGACGTTCCGCCAGCAAAAAATTCAGGATTCGGATCAAGGCGTAGCGGATGCGAATCGTCCCTGGTTTTTCCCCCGTCACGGTACCACACGCCCATAGCGGCCGTATGAATGCTTCGCGGATCGTTGTGGCTGAATTCGCGAACATTCAGGCCGCGGCCTTGTCCGCCCGAAATGTACCAACCCCGCCTGCTTCCTGTACCGATTGGATGGGTGCCGTACAACGTTTGTTTGTCGGCGAGAAGATGAAGGGAATCAGACCTGCTGCTCCCCTGCTTTACTGCAAGCCAGCTCCAACCGCTCCACACATCAGTATAGAACCGCAACGGAAAATCATTCAAGCCCATGTCTTTCAAACCGGCGCCGCTTTCTCCCGGAAATCCAACCATCATATCCCACGGCGAACCATTCGGATCGTTATCGCCAACATAGCCGATGGCCCGCGTTGCGCCGAAGCGGTTCGAACGTCCGGCTGAACGACCGAGATTGTAGGAACACATGAACTCGCCATTCACCATCAGCGTAAGCGCCCGGATATTGTTGCCTGTTCGTTCAGCAACACCGTCGGCGTTCAGATCGAGAATACCGGTATTCTTGAACGTAAATTCAACAATGATGAAGTCGTTGAAGTTGTTCCAGTTGAGGGAGAATTGATGAACTCTGATCTTCACATCAACGCCGATATTCGTGGGCCAACCTGCCTCGTAGAGCGCGTGATGGCGTTTTGCGGCATCCACCCATCGCGTTTCGGCAGTGTAGTTCCGGTTGGGATCGTTCGCACCGACGACAGTTGATTTATATGCGCCAAACGCATAGTAACTTCCCGAAGTTGCTTTATACGCGGGGTTTGGTTGGCCGCCAATCTCGGGAGGGTTCCAAGTGGAATCGGGATTGTATTCCGTGAGCCAGGTATTCTTTCCCCAGAAATTGCCGTTTGTCCAGCCGCCGGGCCACATGTGTGTCGGGGTTGACCAGGTTCGATCGACGTTTCCCATTCGGAGGATGTTCGCAATGACAGGTTGATTCGCTTCGACATACAGTGCCCCTGCATTCGGCGGGTGAAACGAATCCCACAATTCGCCACCCACCATAATCCCTGCTCCGTTTGCGGGAACAAGAAACGATTGCGAAAACGAGACAGACAATTCCAATACGATCAGAAACAGTATGACGACAACCGTTCGCATATTAGAAAGTGATGTTCATACCGAAGTAAAACTCACGAGGATTATCGTACACCATCGACCCGTCCTGCGTAACCGCCCGGTTGATTTTCGAGCCGCCCGTCGGGTCGCCGTATTTTTCCCATGCCTCCTGCCCAAGAGTCGAAGAATTGTATGCTGCAATGTTCGTCCAATTGAATGCATTCATAATATCAACATACAGAGCGATGCGGGCGATACGTTCGACGGTGAAGACTTTTTCTACGCGCAAATCAATCCGCCGGTTCCATGGGGCAACGCCAAGTTCGCGTGCACGAGGATCGCCCAGTGTGAGCGGATAGTAGAATCCACTTTGAAACATCCCGACACCGGACAATGAGATGCCGAGCGGAAATCGAAAGAGTAGATTGAAGGCAATTCTGTGTGTCCGATCGTAGCCACCCGTTAGCGTGCTACTTCCCCCCAACACATTGCGTTCGATAGTATTGAATGAACGAATGTCATCAAAAGGCAGTTGGCCGTTGTAGCGGGCACTATCGCTCGCCGAGGAGAATGTCGTGACATTGCCTCCGGCGTACACGGCCTGTTTGATATAGCTGTATGAATAGGATACTCTTCCTCCCAATGTGAGCCAATCAAGAACCGCCGTCGGATGTGAACGAACAGTAAACTCTACGCCACGGGAGTCAGCATAGCCGAAATTCGTGCTTATGTTGTACCCGCGCCACGGAGAGCGAGGTGTTACGGAGAACATGATCGTCCCGTAGTTCTCTATGTCTTTGTAGTAGGCATTGATGTCAATGCCGTAGTTGTCCGCAAACATCCATTGAATTCCCAAATCATAGTTGGTGGAACGGATCGGGTCCTGATTCGTCCGGGTTGTGACTTGGGGAGAGACGGGTTGCCGAAGTCGTTATAGTTGCTGTACAGCCTCAACAGTTGCGACTGTTGCTGGCTTTCAAAGACGAGAAGTACAGTGCCGCTCTATCACTTATCGGATGTGAAACACCAAGCCGCGGAGAAAACAAGATTTTCGATGAGGCATTGTCGGTTCGAACGGGAAGGCGCCGGAGATCCGTGACACTGCCGTTCACCAACGTCGTGTCATCACGAAACGGCGCGAAATAGTCTGCGTAGTCGCCGGCAGAGAGATCCAGGACATCAAGACGAAATCCGAGATTCAGTATCAACCCTTCCAGCTCTATTCTGTCTTCAGCATACAAGCCGTACTCCTTCGGTTTGATGTTCCAGATCTCTTCCACATAATTCTTGTACTGCGGAAACACACCGCCGATATATGCAGCGCGGAGTGTCCGGGCAAGGTTGTGAAATCGAAACTGGGCTCCCGCTTTGAGTTGATGATGTGTGGAAAGCCTGCTCGACACATCTCCTTTCAGAGTGAAGACAGAATTCACGAATCGCTCATAAAAAATACCCGGACGGGCGAGTTTCCAGGGTATGTTGCCGCCCAGCGTTGTCTCGCTTCCGATTTCGTTGCGCGGTTTTGGGGTGAAGAATTTTTCGAACTGGGTTCCGTCATTGGCGGCCATGTATCTGTTTACCTGCGCGGTATCTCCGAAGGTAAGAAAGTCGCCATCTTCATCCAGTGCAATAATACCGTCATTATTGTCGTCGGAGAATCCCCGACGCATCAGATCACGCACGAAACTCGCTTGAACTTCATAGAGCAGATTTGATGTGAGAACTTGCGAGAACTTCACGCTGCCGACAACATTCACTCCATCCCACTTCGGCACCCCTTCAAGAAAATAACGGAAATCGTCGGCATAGTCCCGGTTCTTCCATCCCAACATGCGGCCCCTGTCCTCCACAATCAGCAAACCTGTGAGATTCATCTCATCAGCAGGTCGAACGTTCATCCGTACGGTGGAATTGATTCGCCTCGTAAATTCATTCGGCAATCTGCCATACGAATTGAAGAAGCGTGTTGTAAGGAAGATTCCTCCCTCGTCAAACTCTCTTCCGAACGAGAATTCGGCATCGAAAGTGGGCCGTTCTCCGTATGAGTATTTTCCCGGCGTGTAGGTGTATAGTTTTGCTTTCGTAGAGTCGGCGGCGGTATTTTTGTTTAACAACCCGGCACGTTCACGAGTATAGATTGAATCATCATTGTAGATTCGTGGACCGGCATGAGCAAGGCCAAACTGACTTAAGCTCACATTCACTTTCGCTGTCCATTCCGGCGCAGGAGCCTGAAGATTGTACTCGATTACCCCGCCTGTCGCGCTTGCGTACTCGGAGCTTGTCGTTCCTGCCAACACATTCGTCTCGTCAACCGATAGTGCATTCAGGCTGACAAGCGACGAGCGGTTCGCCTGTGATTGTCGCATAATTGCGTTATACACCATGTAAGGGGTAACGGAAACTTGATCGCTTGCGGCCGCGTGAAATTGATCCGTCACATCCACGCCATCTATCAATGTCTTCGTCTCATATTGCCGTCCGCCGCGGACGAACCCCTTGTAGAGGGAGGGACTTACCGTTAGAGCGGATTCTTGAGATCGGAGCGGAAGACTGCTGATATCGCCCTTGGTGAGAGTTGTTTTGGGTGTTGTTCGGCCCGGGTCGACGACTGGTGAATATGCAATCACCTCGTCCGGAAATTCCACTTCCTTCTCAATCAGGGCAAAGTCAACTGTGACTGTTTCGGAAACTCCAACCCGGATCAAACGCAATACAGTTCCGTATCCTACATGCGTAACCTGGATTGTGTAACTGCCTGGCTGGATTTCGTCGAGTGAGTAAAAACCCTGTGAATCGGTGATGGTGCCGCGCAGGGTATTCTTGAGAAGAACGGTAGCGCCAACCAGCGGTCCTTGCGAGCCGGCATCTGTTATTCTGCCGGAAATATTTCCGTTGGCAGCAATAGCTATGTGACCGGCTGCACCGGAGATGCAGAGGCAAACGAAGAGCCTTCCTACCAGACGTCGGGTGAGTAATGAGACGGACATAAAGGCAGCAAACTGATACGTTGTGCTGGCCTAAGATAACAAAATCATATCAAAAGAGAAATCCCAACAAGCTACTTTCAATTTGAAAAGCCGTTCATTATCATAAACCCATCGTATTCGTCCGAATAACACACTTGGGCACACATGAAACGCATTCTCTCGTATCTGCAAGAATACTTTGATGAACAATGGAATATCCGGCTGTTTGCCTCAACCGGAATTTTTCTGGCACTTTGCTTTGCAGTCAACTACGGGTTTGATGCAGAAGTTGCCGCCCTTCGGAAACTCGCCCATCCGCTTCATCAGTTTATTTTCTACTTTTTCTTCTACAGTATCCCCTATGGTGTGACTGTTTGTTTGTACGCAATCTTTACTCATGAACGGAGGTTCTTTCGTGAGAGGAATTTCTACTTGCTTGCCGTGTTCGGCTTTGCTTTGCTCGCACTCTACGTAACGCTGCACAACGTTCCTGCATATACTGTACGGCAGTCTCCTTCTCTGTTTGGTGAAATCGCCTTGCCGTATCTTTGGTATTTTGCGCGATACGCCTCCAACCTGCTGCCGGGACTTGGCATCATCATCCCACTTGCTCTGTACTGGCACGTACACGATAGAAGCCGTTCCCGTTTCTATGGTTTCAGTTCATCCAACATCAACCTGAAAACATACTTCGCCATATTACTCTTTCTCGTTCCCGTGGTTCTTGCCGCTTCTTTCGGCGCGGATTTCCAGTCGGCGTATCCCAGGTTCAAGTTCGGATTGCCCGCAAGTGCTGCCGGCATTGAGAAAGCGTTGCTTATCGGATTCTTTGAGGTGTGCTACGGAGTGGATTTTGTTTTTGTAGAACTGATTTTTCGCGGGTTTCTCGTGATGGCATTTGCCCGGTACCTTGGTTCAGGGGCGATTTTGCCGATGGTGGTAGTGTATGCATTCATTCATTTTCAGAAGCCGATGGGAGAGGCTATCGGATCGATTGTTGGAGGGATGGTGTTGGGAGTGATCTCGTATCGCACGAACTCCATCTACGGCGGAGTGATTCTGCATCTTGGCGTTGCCTACCTTATGGAAGTGGCGGGAACATTGCAGATGTTTGTGAGATAATTCATCTGAAAATCCAATCAAACCAATCCTGCTTTGACGAATTCCTCCATTTCAAATATTTCTCACGGGTAACAATACCGATCGGGCCCTGGTAAATTCCTCCATCCCTGTATCCATCAAACACCCGAATGGCGAGCACGTTTTCCCCGCCTTCGATGAGGGTACCGGAAGGAATCGTATACGAACGCATCTCCTGCCATGTATTTGAATGGCGGACATTCTCACCCATCGTCCCCGTCTTGCCGATGAGGGTGCCGTTGAGATACGTCTCGTCGAAGTCGTCAATCATTCCGAGAAGAAGTATCAACCGTTTGGCTGCCATTCCGGTCGGGACACGAAAGCGTGTTCTGTACCATGCGTATCCGTCGTAATCCGCATGGCCTTGCGGCTCCCAATATCCCGGAACGCTGATCTTCGGCCAGTTACTGTCGTTGACGTTCAGATTCTTCCACGACATATCATCTCCTGTCAAGAATCGCCATTCTCCCGCAAGCTGAATTTCAGGCGTCAGCGCCTTAACGTCTTCATATATCCCCAACCTTCCTTCATACATGCCACCGCCAAGTTGATCATCGTACACACGGACGGCAATCACGTTATCACCGGCAATGTTCAAGTACGACGCCGGAAGATAGTACTCACGTTCCCAATGGTACGCAGTTTCGTAGGCCGGGGGAAACGACCCCGACGAACCGACGAACTTTCCATTCACATACACCTGATCGACATCATCAATCCGCCCGAGACGAAGATACAGCGATTTGTCCTTCCAATTCGCTTCTGCACGGAAGTGTTTGCGATACCAGGCATAGCCGTCATACCCCGGAAAACCTTCATCCTCCCATTTTGACGGAGCGTAAATTGATTCCCATTTGCTGTCATCAAATGCAGCCTCTGCGCGCTGTTTTCCGTCACCCAACTCGAACTTCCAGTTCCCCCTCAAGTCATGAAGCAGCCGAAGTTCTTGAGCATATGAGTTCACCGTTGTGAGGGTGAACGTCAAGAGAAAAACTGTGCGGTATACGATCTGACGCTTCATATTGGTTTCACATTCGATCTGCCTGTACGTCATTCCTGTTCATTAGAAAGATACAATACTTCAGACATACGGATGTCGCTTTGCGGTCACTGAATGTAAAAAGATGTCACCAACAACCTACTTCCCGATCGCGCTGGCTATCAATGCGCTCATTCTGCTTGCCAGCACTGAAAACAACTCATCGGGCGATTCATAGCTTGTCCGGGCCTCGCCGGAGAATAATTCGGGATTCCGGAGTACGTTGCTTACCAGATATGCCTTATAACGAATTTCCGGTGACGGGTTCGTTCCGGCAACCACGTCAACCGCGGGCGCTACCAATGCAAAGTCTCTTTCCGGGTTCATCAGTTTCAGCAATGCAACGTGAGCAAGCGCAGATTCAACCACGCCGTCGTTCGCCGATTTCAGGCAGTTAGCATACTGCTTCTCTGCCTTTGCCAGATTCGCCCCTCTGACAGAACTCGCCTCTGAAAAGTAGGTGCCGGAATTGGTTTGGGAGAAAGCTGCAACCGAAAGTGTTGACATTACCAACACTGCATAGGCCATTTTCTTTGTTTTCATGACATCCTCCATTGGGTTTGTGCAATTGCTTAGTTGGAACTTCTGCCATAATCTACGGGCAGGAATTGTGGAAGATGTCCAAACAGCGTTAGCAATTGTAAAAGAATGTCACTCAGGAAATTGGACGTGATGATGCAACAGGCATCTCTTCTACACGATCAGCTTGTAGCCTGTTCCATGAATAGTGATGATGTGTCGGGGATGTGACGGATCGGCCTCAAGTTTTTGTCGCAGTTTGAGGACAAAATTATCAACCGTGCGAGTGCTGATGGACTCGTCATATCCCCACACATTTGTGAGGAGTTGGTCGCGGCTTACCACAGTGTTGCGATGCTGCCAGAGAAACTTGAGAATTTCGAATTCTTTCGGCGTCATCGCCACTTCCTTGCCGTCGCGTGTTGCGGTGTATGCCGCGAAATCAATTGCTGCATCGCCGAGCTTCATCTGAACAGACAACGCCTGAGCGCCCGACTGTTGCCTTCGTAACACCGCTTTTACGCGGGCAATCAACTCGCGGAGACTGAACGGCTTCGTCATGTAGTCATCGGCACCGAGTTCCAATCCAAGAACCTTGTCGATCTCCTCCCCTTTCGCCGTCAACATGATGACGGGCGTGCCGATCCCCTTTTCACGGGCTTTTTTCAAGACATCGAAACCCGACATCTGCGGAAGCATCACGTCGAGCACAACAAGGTCGTACGAATTGTTGATGAGTTCCTCCAATCCGGATTTTCCGTTATTCACGACATTTACGTCGTATCCTTCAAATTCGAGATTGTCTCTCAGGCCGATTTGCATTGTCGGCTCGTCTTCAACTACAAGGATTTTTGCCATGCTTCTGACTCAGGTTTTCTTCCGGAGATGTTTGTTCGGAAACACAAGTCTGAACGTGCTTCCTTTGCCTATCGTGCTGTCGAGCTCCACCTTTCCGCCGTGAGCGTCCATAATATGTTTCACGAGGGAAAGCCCCAGGCCGCTTCCTTTCGTATTGTGGACAAGTCCTTCAGACACACGATAAAATGTATCGAAGATTTTCTTCTGATGTTCGGGTGCAATCCCGGCACCATGATCCTCAACTTCCACTGCAATGCCGGAAGCAACCATCTTCGTCTCGATACGCAAGAACTTCTCTTCTTTGCTATACTTGATTGCATTATCAATCAGATTGATAACAGCCTCCGTTACTGCTTCGGAGTCTGCTGTAATAACCGGCAACCCGTCAGCAAGACGGACAAGCGGCTCGATGCCGTGATTCTGCAGATGATAACTGTATGTGTTGAGTACGGAACCGACAACGGTATTGATGTCGGTTTGCCCGAAGGTGTATTGTTTCTTGCCCGCCTCCATTCTGGAGAAATCGAGGATATTGTTCACGAGTCGAGTCAGCCGTTCCGATTCCTTCACGATCGTGCCGTAGTACTCCGTCTTCTTCTCCTCACTGCGAAGTCTTCCCATCTCCAACGTTTCCGCAAACATGCGAATCAGCGCAAGGGGAGTCCGCAATTCGTGGGAAACA
Source organism: Bacteroidota bacterium (assembly GCA_019637975.1). NCBI lineage: Bacteria > Pseudomonadati > Bacteroidota > Bacteroidota bacterium. The sequence continues at coordinate 164,197 of JAHBUR010000001.1, forward strand.
TTCGATACGAAATCCGACTTCAGCCGCACGAGTTCCATTTCATGGCGAACCGTCCGGTACAAGAGCCATGCACCGGTAATCACGACGAGATTGAGGATGATAATGAGAACAGTGTTCTGCGTTGTTCGTTCACGAACAATATCCGCAACTGTTGTTCCCTTCAGGCGGATGCCCAGCGAATGATCCGGAAAAAGCCACAAGGCTCTTTGCTGCTTGAGTTCCGCGGCAGTAACAGGGCTTGTGTTGACGACAGGCTCTCTGTTCCCTTTCGAAAGAACACCGAGTACAAATTCGTTCCCCGCAACGTCAAGAAGCTTCGGAGCGATCACGATGCGAATGAATGCATCGGCACGTATCACGAAACCGGCTGCGGATATCTCCTGTTGGTCTGCCAGCGCAAACGCCACGATAACGTCCTGATGATTTCGTCGGAAATCTTCTGCACCGATCGGCTCAAGCTTCCGGTAGCCGCTTTTGACGTAGCGCGCAAGTCGTTGGAAGTGCCCGGATTGGCGGGAAAGCGTACCGGCGAGGTCAACAGAATCTGCAGGCAGCATCTCTGAATTCCCGGCTGTGCGAGAGAGATGAAGAATTCTCCCAAGGGAGTCGGCAAAGAACAGTGCCGAGATTGCGGATGCCTGCGCGCCAAGCAAGGGTAGCACTGAATCCGGCCGGCCTTCGACGTTCTGCGCCACAGTGTTCGCCCAACTGTTGACAACATCCCAGGCATGCTGGTTCACGGAAAAAAGAATTGCATCAAGCTGGCGTGTATAGATTTCGTCCAGCAATTGCTCGGTGGTGCTGAGCGATGTCAACTCGTACACAGTGAACATCAACGCGGGGACAAGCACCAGCAATAGCAGGACTATTGCGAGGCGTGCAGGCTTTGCAAGTGTTTTCACATCATGCTATTGGGATTGAAGCGAACGTGCCAGGGCCTCCACTTCAGACCATACGCGCATAGTATTCTCCCCGCAAATTTTCCTGATGTCTGCTTCGGAATATCCGGATTTTTGAAGCTCACGGATGAGGTTCGGATACTGGGACACATCCTTCAATCCGGTCGGAAGCGAGTCGCCGACGCCGTCGAAATCGGAGCCGAGACCGACGTGGTCAACACCGACAAGCTTGACGACATGATCGATGTGGGCTACGACATCCGACACATCGGCGAACAGCGGCGGATTTTCTTCCCTGAATTTTCGGGCGTACGCGACAGCTTCGGCATCTGTTCGCTTCAGCTTGTGTTCTTCGTAGTATTTGTTCAGCGCTGTACGGCGTTCCTCCGATCGTTTACGAACATCATCCCGCAGAAACTCCGATCCGAAATTGATCTGGATGACACCGCCGTTCTTTGCCAACGCGACAATCATCTCGTCACTCATATTTCGTTCCCATTCCGGAGTGAAATGCCTGCACGATGAATGGGAAGCAATTACAGGCGCTTTCGTCTGTCGGATGACCTGGTAGAAGGCACTGTCGGAAATATGCGACACGTCAATCATGATACCGAGGCGATTCATCTCGTCAACGACTTGCTTCCCGAACGGACTCAAACCATTCCATTTCCGTTTCGGGTCGTAGGATGAATCACAGATATGATTGTTGCGTGAATGGGCCAGCGTGATGTACCGGATTCCCCGTCGATAAAAATGCTTGAGATTCTCCAGCTTTCCTTCAATCGGCGTTCCGTTTTCCATTCCCATGGCAAGGGCAATGCGCCCGTTCGACACGTGATTTCTGACATCCGCCACGGAATGCGCAACAGCAAACTTGTCGGGCGCGTCGGTTGCAAACTTCTCCACCATATCAATCAGACGGTCTGCGAACTTCTTGCCGCCTCCCTTTTCCTCATATGATGCAGGTACATAGATGGACATGAACGGCACATTCAAGCCGCCATCTTTGGCACGCGGATAATCGAAATCGCCTCCGGATGTGCGGACGGAAATATCCTCCATCTTCTCCTGAAGGCGATAGGGCACATCAATATGCGTATCGACAATGAGAAAGGGAGTCGAAGGCTCCGTGCCGGATCGTTCTGCTTCGGATTGGATTTCCTTCTTTGCATCAGAACACACAGTGACAACAAACGAAATCGAAAGAACAGCAAGAATCTTTGCAGACAATTTCTCTCTCCGAAATATTCAAGAATGCGTGAGTTAAACGGAGCAACTTCCGTACAGGCCGACGAACCCGGCATTTTGCTGTTCAAAGGTAGAAATTTGCAGTAGATGAAGCAACACCGGATTCGTGCAGGAGCTTCAGAAATTGATACTGAATCCGAGTGAGGGAAAGATGGGAATGCCGTTTATTGTTCGTGTGCGCAGAGAACCCGATTCATCAACAAAGTAATTCTGGTTTTGAACGTTTTTCCTGTTAAGCACATTCTGCACGTCGAGATAGAATGCCCATCGCAGCCCCCACCACGAGGGATATGTTGTCAGTCGAACATCAAGCGATTGGTAGGGGTCGAGTCTGCCTGAAAACCTGTCGCGTTCATAGTCAACGTCAAGAAGAACTCTCTCCCGCGAATCGGTTTGCAATACCGGAGTTTCCACGCCATTGATTGTCGCAACCACAACCCTTGGCTTCACGCCTAATGCAATAGCGTACGGCCTGCCTGAGCGCAGCGTGTACCGTATGCCGACATCCCAGGCGTCGGCAAACCGGAAGTTTCCGACAACATTCATTGCATGTCGCTGATCGAACAGAAACGGAGAGCGTACTCCATCACGATCCCGATCGGCATACGACAGCGCGTAACTGACCCATCCCGTCAGTCTGTCGGTCGGCTGTCCGCTGATTTTCTGCAACATGACTTCAAAGCCGTACGACCGGCCCGTCGCATCATTGACTGGAACGGAGGTGAGGGAATCACTGGGAATCTTGACTGGAGTAGTCCACCCGCGAACGCTTCGGAGGCTGTCACCGGTCGGTTGGGAATACCACCGGGATCCGGTCATTTTCTGCGCTGCAATCACATTCCTGAACCCTTTGTAATATCCTTCCAGCTTGAATTGCCACGCAGGCGAAACCATTCTGTCAAACCCAAGAATCACATGCCGGGCCTCTTCCGGCACAAGCGTTGCAAATGCCTGATCATTATACGTGATTGGGGCTTGGAAATTCTGCTTCTCCATCCCCGGCGATTGGTAGTATGTTCCGTACGCGGCCCGCAGGGTTGTCAGTTCATTCAGTTTGTAGGAAATGTTGATGCGGGGCGAAACATGCACAGTCTTTTTCAAGAAGGGATACACATCAAACCTCACCCCCGGCTGAATGAACAGGCGGTCATCAATTGAAATGCGATCTTGCAAGAACGCATTGTAGCGAGTGTAACGGACCGTTTCTGTCTCGTCAGTTGGAATGGCAAACCCGCGTTGAACAATGAAGTCTCTCAATGTCTTGTCGATCTGAAAATACCGTATGAAATCCGTGCGAAGGAAATCAACCCCGTACCCTCCTTCGATGGTGTGACTGCCGGAGTTCCAGAACAACCGCTGGGCCAGCGAGGTTTTTGTGTAGATGTAATCATAATCCACCGCAAACCGGACGAACCTCAGATTCAGCGTATCGCCCCTCCCGATACTGCCGGAGTTCTGCGAAGGATCGACGAAGGTGCCGTCGAAAGCGCCTGCGCCTGTGTTTTGATAGAACGAAACCTGCGTGTTGACAATCAGGTTCTTGCTGGGATTGAACTGCCACGTTGCACCAACCATTGAGTTGTAGGATTCATCAAAGAAGCTTACGCTGTCGGCGCGGTCACGTTCGGCTCCGGAAATGAGTGAGACGCCGTCACGTGACGTGAGGGCATTGAGAATTATCTTGTTCGATTCGCCGAAGGGCACGCTTGCCCTGAATTGCAGGTCACGGAAATTCGGCAAAGCAACATCCCCGTCCACAAGCTTGTTCCTCTTGAGAACCGGACCGAGGATAAGGTCGTAGTATGTTCTTCGAAGAGAAAGCAGATACGACGACCCGTCGAACGGCAATGCGCCCTCGAGGATTACGTTCATGTTGGTGAGACTGAAATTAAGCTTAGCGGCCAGCGGCACGTCGCTGCGACCTTCACGGTTCTTCACATCAATTACTGCAGAAAGCCGGTCGCCATACTGCGCAGCGAAGCCGCCTGTTTGCAGGCTGATGTCACTGACAGTTTCGGGATTGAACATCGAAACCACTCCGTACAGCCGGTACGGATTGATGACTTCGAATCCGTCAATCATAATCAAATTCTGATCCGGCCCCGAGCCGCGCACAACGAGCTGGGACGAGAAATCGCTGACGCTGGTAACACCCGGCAGTGCCTGCAAACCGCGCAACACATCTTCGGCAGCACCCGGAAGGTACTTTGCGTCTTTCGGTGTCATGGAAGTGACGCTTGCTCTCGTATCCTCGGCCGCCTGTCGCCTGCTTCCTGTAATGAGTATCTGGGCAAGTTCTATTTCGTTCTCACGCAGGCTCACGGAAACAGTCGAGGTTTCGTTTGCGCGGACACGAACAACAGCAAGCTCGCCCTGATCATACCCGATCAATCTCACTTTGAGCCTGTACGTTCCGGGAGGAACATTGTCAATCACAAACGACCCGCCTTCAGTCGTCGCGGCGCCAAACCGGGTATCTTCAAGAGTAACAATTGCATTGGGAGCAGCATCTTCGTTGGGAAGAAAGACCTTGCCTGCTATCGTTCCCGATACAGGTTGCGACATCCCAACAACTGGCAGGAGAAGAATGAAAAGGCTGATAATCCGGCGAATCGGCTTCATAAATATTCGTTGTTCAGAACGGTTCTTCATCTATAAAATTCAAACAAACAAGCAAAGGCTGCCGGTTCCGTTCTACGAAAAAAAAGGGGGAAAGTTGATTTCACAGCGAGAATACTCCGAATATGAACCAGCCGAAAATCACCAGAATGCCGATCGTAAACAGCCACCCCAGAATGTCGAGAATGAAACCGGCCTTGATCATATCCTTGAGCCGGATGTAGCCCGTCCCGTACACGAGCGCGTTGGGGGGAGTTGCAACCGGAAGCATGAATGCCATCGACGAGGCAAGCGCGGCAGCAATGGAAAGCGCGACCGGATTCTCGCCCGTAGTTTGTGCAATGGCGATAACCACCGGCGTCATCATCGAAATGACGGCCGAGTTCGTGGCTACTTCGGTCAACAGATCAATAAAGAGTACAATGGCGAACATCATTTCTATCGTTGTCGGCGAGCCGAACAGCGAGACAAACGTTGACGCAAGCCACGCAGCAAATCCGGTTTTGAACATGCCATCCGACAGGGCAATGCCGCCTCCGACAATCGCCAGTGCACCCCATTCGACATACTTGAAGTCCTTCCAATGAAGAAGAAACGTGCGCCCGCGAAAGCTGACGGGAATTAGGAATAAGGAGATTCCGGCAAAGAGTCCGGTTGTATATTCATCCAGCCACGTAATATGAATGAGAATATGTCGGGGAAGAAGTTGCTCACGGAAAGGCAGAGTCAGCCATAAAAAAACGGCACAGAAGAAAACCACGATCGAACCCTTTTCCCCCGTTGTCATCGGGCCGAGTGCGCGGAATTCTTCCATCAATCTCTTTTTCCCGCCTTCGAAGGATGAGACTTCGGGAGGAAAGACTTTCAGGAGAACAAACCACGCCACAGGAAGAAAGAGGATCACGTAAGGAACTCCAAATTTCATCCAGTCAAGAAACGTGATGCGCTGGTATGCCGGATCGCCTGCAAATGCGGTATTGAGAATTCCAACCGCGATGCCGTTCGGAGGCGTTCCAATCAACGTTCCCATCCCGCCGATTGATGCAGCCCACGCAATCCCTAACATCAACGCTTTGCCGAAATTTGATTTGCCGGGCTCGGCTCCGATGTACGCGAGAATACCTACGCTCAGAGGCAGCAACATGGCACAGGTTGCGGTATTCGAAATCCACATCGAAGAAATCGCCGATACCACCATCATTCCGAATAACGTCTTGCGGGAATCTTCAGCGAGCCGACCACGCGTCAGAATCCAGAGCGTCAGCCTGCGGTCAAGTTTCCACCGACGCATTGCGCCCGCGAGCAAGAACCCGCCAAAGAACAGCATCACGACGGGACTGAAGTAGTTCTTTGCCGTATTGACCACACCGAATTCATGCACTTGATTGTTGCTTAGTCCGATAACGCCGAACAAGGGAAGGATGGCGAGAGGAAGCAAAGCCGTGTGTGCAAGCTTCATCACTTCGGTAATCCACCAGATCACCATCAAGCCCATCAACCCTGAAACGAGTTGCATCGATCGGGCAAGGGTGTCAATATGGGCGGCATGCTGATCGCCGGCGAACTGTTGCGCCGCTGTGCGGAACGTTTCGAAAGGAGGCAAAAACGCCAACACGGCAAAGACGGTTGCTCCAAGCAGCGCGCCAAATGTTCGTTTGTTCATTGCCGTTGGTGGAGTGACGGGGTTAGTGAAGCGCCATTGTCTGATCCAGTACGTGCTGGTTCTTGACGGCGTTTTCGGCGGTCAGCAAAGGTCCGGTGTTGTTGATGATACAATCGGAGAAGAGGTTTACTTCTTCGGTGTAGAGATTTGGAATATCAAACTCCTCGACAACACTATCGTGTGTACCGTCGAGATTTCGTCTCTCGATCCGTAATTGGGATTGGCGTCCGCTTACCGTGAAATCAACGGCGGATATTCTTGACTCTGTCCCGATGAGTTCAATCCGGCTCTCACGAATCGGCGACGCATACGATGAAAAGATTGTCGCTATTGTGCCGCGCGAGAAACGCAGGAGAAGCTGTGACGAACTCTCGGTATGATTCATGTCGGGAACCGGTTCCAATTCGCCTTTCACCGAAATCACTTCATCATCCAGAACGAATCTCAATGTGTCGAGGCAATGGACACCGACATCGAATGTCGGACCGCCTCCGGCCACCCTTCTGTCGAGAAGCCACGCGCGGGAACTCAGCCTGCCATCATACACAAAATCCGATTCCGCACGGACAAGCTTTCCTAATGCATCGGATTGGACAAGCTCTTTCATTCTTTTCACAAGAGGCGAAAGCCTGACCATGTGCCCCACCATCAACTTGACGTTATTCCGCTTGCAGGCTTCCATCATGCGTTCACATTCCGCAACATTCATTGCCATTGGTTTTTCACAGAGAACGTGCTTTCCCGCTTCGGCCGTCAGAATGGCTTCTTCGCAGTGAGCTGAATTCGCAGACACGATAAACACAGCATCGACATCGGGATGGGCAGCAAGATCGGCAACAGAATCGAATGCGAGCGGAATATTCAATGCGGCTGCCGCGACTTTCGCTTTTGCTACCGACCGGTTGTGAATTGCGACAAGTGTTGAATTGTGAGATTGTCGGATCGCGGGAGCAATTGCTTTTTCCGCGAAGCGGCCAAACCCCGTGATTCCGTATCGAATCTTCCGTTGCGGAGAGTTCATCGAATCACCCGTACCTCGTCACCGACCCGTATTCTGCCGGGAGCAGCGTGAATGACATTCTGGCCAAACATCACTTGATTTCCAACGGAACGGAATGTTGCAAGGGTCCGCAACGGTTCCTGCCCCTTCGTCCCCGTCGCCGTGTCAACGGTTGTAATCGTACAGCGGGCGCAGGGTTTCACAACATACATATGGACGCCGCCGATTACGATTTCCTTCCACGTATCCTCGGCGAAAGGCTCGCAGCCATCCACAACAAGATTCGGACGAAAGCGCTTCATCGGTACCGGAACTTCAAGTCGTTCATTCAGATCGGCAAGCGAAGCCTCTGAAATCAACAGCATCGGGAACCCGTCTGCAAAGCTGACAACATTTTCCCCGGTGTCGTAGTTCTTGTCAACGGGTCGAACCGATCGTTCCGTCATAACAACAAGTTTGCAACGCACACCGAGAAATTCGCTGAACCACTCGGCAGTCTTCCCGTCGACCGGCATGGCTTCGAGACTGTCATCCCATATCACGACAGGGAGATGTTCGCGGCGGTCGGGCTTAAACGGCACTAAGAGCGGCTCCATCTCCGGCGCTTGCACAAACAGGCAGTCGGATTTCACCTGAACCGAAACCAGTGTCATGCGGGGGAAGTCGCGTTGCGTCATAAACATCCCCCCATCATCCACAACAAGCCAGCGACGATCATGTCGTAAGCCTCGAGGCTCAAGGTCGGCTTCGTGCAACGATATTAGCCCGCACGACTTAATGGGATAGATATTGAGTTCTGACAATCTCATCGACATGACCGAAAGAGTACTACAAACGTTGACAATATATCTGATTCATGTCTCAGTCTCAATCAAATAAGAATCCCGGTCGACATTTGTCAACCGGGATCGGGTTTTGGTTTGCAGTTCGATTCTACCAGATCTTGACCTGCTTGTCAGCGGTACGCACCATCGAGTCGCCACCCTTGCAGCCGAACGCCTCAAAGAACTGCGGCATGTTCGCAATCGGGCCGTTTGCCCGGAAGACGCTCGGAGAATGCGGATCCGTTACAAGACGCTGTTTCAGATTCGCGGGAGTATAATTCCGCCGCCACATTTGCGCCCACGCCAGGAAGAAACGCTGCTCCGGCGTGAACCCGTCAATCTTCTCTGTCGTCTTCCCCTGCTGCGCCTTTTTTAGGGCATGATACGCAATTGCAAGTCCGCCGAGATCGGCGATATTCTCGCCCAACGTCAGTTTTCCGTTCACTCTCAGCGTATCAATCGCGACATATTGATTGAATTGTTCCTCAACTCTCCTTGCACGCTCGATGAATCGAGTTGCATCTTCTTCCGTCCACCAATCGGAGAGATTACCTTTTGCATCAAATTGCCGGCCCTGATCGTCGAAGCCGTGCGTAATTTCATGCCCGATCACTGCGCCCATGCCGCCGTAGTTCACAGCATCGTCTGCATCGGGATCGAAGAACGGCGGCTGGAGAATTCCCGCAGGAAACACAATCTCGTTCAGTAGCGGATTATAGTACGCGTTCACAGTGGAGGGAGTCATGAACCACTCCGTCCGGTCAACGGGCTTGCCGACTTTTTCCAGCTGCCGGCGTGTTTCGAATTCATTCGCCCGATGCACGTTCAGCACGTACGCTCCGTTGTCGATCTTCAATCCGTCATACGTTTTCCATTTGTCGGTATAGCCAATCTTCGGAACAAACGAATCGAGCTTTTCAAGAGCCTTCTTTCGTGTAGCATCACTCATCCAATCGAGCGACTGAAGCCGTTCCCGGAACGCCGCCTGAAGGTTGTGCACCATTTCTAATGCACGGGCTTTGGCCTCCGGCCTGAATGTTTTTGCGGTGTACAACTGGCCGAGCGCATCACCAATCGTCCGGTCAATTGTCCGGAGAACTCTTCGCCACCGCGGCTGAAGTTCTTTTTGCCCGTTCAGCACGGTACCGTGAAAAGCAAAGTGGGCATTCACATACTTGCTGCCGAGGTACTGCGCAACCTCGTCAATCAAATGCCAGCGCAGATATGTTTTCCATTCTTTGATTGGAACGGAAGTCAGCATTGCATTGACTTCCTTCATGAATTCCGGCTGGGCAACGTTCAGCGAAGCCACGTTCCGGAGATTCATATCCTTCAAGTAAGTATCCCAGCCAAAGGAAGGAACGAGCTTCTTCAGATCACTAACGGCCATTCTGTTGTACACTTTCGAGGGATCACGTAATTCCACTCGCGTCATCGATGCGTGCGCAAGACGTGTTTCGATGGTCATTACAATCTTCGCATTCGCCTCTGCCGCTGCCTGCTTATCTCCAAGCATCCTGAAAATCTTCACCATGTAGTCGTGATATTCCTGCCGGATATTCTTGTACCGATCATCCTCCTTCACGTAGAAATCACGATCCGGTAATGTCAATCCCGCCTGATCGATGCTCGCAATAACTTCTTCACTGTTCTTGAAATCCTGCTGCGACGAAATCATAAAGAAGGGATTGCCGATGGAAAGATGGAAATGCGCTATCACTTTTTGCAGATCGGAGAGAGTGTTGATTGATTCGACCTTCCTGAATTCTTCCCGCAACGGCGCGATACCCGATACCTCTGCGGCCGCGGAATCCATACCGCTTGCATAGAAATCTCCCACGAGCTGGTACGAAGTTCCCCTCGGGGCATCCTTCTTTGCTTGTGATTCTTCAAGGATGGAGCGGAGAATCTCGTCATTGCGAACCGTCAGCTCGCTGAAACTCCCCCAATTGCTGTATGCCGCCGGAACGGGATTCCTGTCCACCCAGCCGCCGTTGGCGTAGCGGTAGAAATCCGAGCACGCCGTGACGCTCATATCCATATTTGCGGGATCGAGCGGCTTGGATTGATTGTAACCGGATTGCGCGTGAAGCGAGCCCATCATGACAAAGCATGATATGAGCATTCCTATCCGGCGTTGTACCGAAGGCATGTACTTCATAATGTGTTCCTTTGTGTGTGATGTGAATTGCCAAACGAGATGGAATGTGACCGTCTTCTGATACGTAGAGCCCGAGGAAAAGTTGACCCCGAATCCTGCCGGCTGGCGGCAAGATCAATTGTTCTTCAAGAAATCGATGACGGCGAGACGAATGTCCTTCCTCAAGTCGTTAGCGTTGGAAAGATCATGTTCCGCAACTGAAACGACATCCCGATCATCCTTATGGAAAAACTCTATTCCCGTCTCCCGCCCGGAAAAAAGAAAATCCGACACAATGACCCAATACCGGGCTTGCACCTCAATTGCTTTTCCATCAACAACCCACGTTCGTTTCGTGGAATCGAAAGCCACGCCATCGTATTGCAGGAATCCACCTCTCCCGACGTTCTTCTGACCCGCATCGAGAACCCGCTTCAGCAGACTGCCTTTCATCTCAACTTCAACCAGTTTGCCGCCGAACGGAAGCGTACGAATGATGTCGTATTGTGTGACTGTTCCTGCAAGCTGGTCATCAAGACGAATCGATCCGCTGTTGAAGATTGCAATACGGGATTTCGATGCCGACGCACGCATCGATTGCGCAATGACCAAGCCGAGATTTGTTTGACGATAGCGGATTGAGCTTTCCCGCCCGTCAAGCGGCTCACGAAGCGTCGTCACAACTTCAGCAGGATCAAATCCTCTTTCCTGAAATCCCTTATACGCCCTTGCCGTCCACTCGTGTACAATGTTCGCCGTCGACGGTTCTTCGGGAATTGTGTTGTCGATAGTCTTCACTTCCGAGAGAGTCGAAAGCAATTTCGTGGAAGCCGACCAACGGAGGCGGTGGATATATACCGTTCGAGCATTTGCATCAGCCTTTGAGATAATCGTCTCTCCCACTTTGAACATCATGTTAGTATGCTCATGTCCGCCAAGAATGAGCTTCACGTCGGGAAGCAGTTCCGCCAATTTTTTGTCCTCATCTATTGAGAGATGTGTGAGGGCGATAACAATGTCGGTTTTTGTCTTGAGATCTGCATACACCCGCTGTGCCGACTCGAAAGGATCGGTCCAGACAACAAACTGAGGCTGATTGCTCCCAATCGTCAAGCCAATAATACCAACGCGGACTTCCATCCCTGCACTGTTCTTTGCCCGAACAATGTAGGATTCCGGCAGTGGCTGCGCAACGCCATTCACTACTTTTTCGAATGGCGCGACAAATCCTTCTACCGACGGCGTGTACTGGATGTTCGACGAAATCCACGTGAATTTCGATTGGTTGATGCGATCCTGCAACACCTCGTAACCGAGATCAAACTCGTGATTGCCGAACGTGACGAAATCAACCCCGGCACTGTTCATTGCATCGATCATCTGAGCGCCATTGATGCGTTTTCCATCAAACGTCGCTGTACCAAGCGCCGAGGGGCTGATGAAATCACCCGCCAGTACAGTGAACGTATTGGGATTTTCTTTCAGCAGATTCTGCCGCACAGCAGCGACACGGGCCATGCCGCCGTACTTGCCGTTTTCAACCGGCGCAATTTCGTACACATCATTCAGTTGAAGAAACGTCAGATCAACGATGTCGCTGCTTGCAGAAAGCTTTGCCGTCTCTGCCGCCTTGTCTGCGCCCGTCCGCACACTGACACTGCATGCTGAAAAAGCAAACGATAGTATGACGACGAGAGACTTAAGGGATCTCATATGTGCTCCATTCCTTTTACTGAACAAGAACCGGTTCCCGCTCCAGCAGGATTCCGAATTTCTCAATGATGGCGGATTGTATTTCGTTTGCAAGCGACAGCAACTCCTTTGTTGTGCCACCATAGTTCACTAGCGCAAGCGTGTGATTCGCGGAGACACCGACGCCTCCCTTTCTGAACCCCTTCTGAAAGCCCGCCTTCTCAAGCAACCATGCCGCCGGAACCTTTACACCCTCACCCGACGGGAAGGTAGGCGGCGAGTCGTCAATACGGTTCATTCTGCAGCGTTCCAGGAGTTGAAGGAACTTGTCCTGCGTGAGAACCGGGTTCTTGAAAAATGAACCTGCCGATTGCGTGTTGGGATCCGCTTCATCGATAACCATTGATTTCTTTCTCCGAAGCGCAAGCACGGCACTGCGTATTGCTTCGAGCTTATCTATTCCGCCTGCGAGTTTCCCTACATCAACAGATGATGCGATAACATTCTGCAATTCTGCGTACCGGATTTCGGGCTGAACGGCAGGATCAAACCTGAACGCCACCTCTGTTATGATGAACCTGCCGCTATCTTCTTGATTGAAGCGGCTCCTGCGATACGCGAAGTTGCACTCGCTGTTTCCGAAACGGACTGTACGCAGTGAAAAACGATCAATTGCTTTCACTTCAAAGATCGTCTCTGCCACCTCCTGCCCGTACGCCCCGACATTCTGAATCGGCGTTGCCCCGGCAAGTCCGGGGATGCCGGAGAGACATTCCACACCGGCCAACCCCGACCTGATGCAGAATCTGACGAAATCATCCCACTGCTCGCCTGCGGCAACAACAATCGTGACGCTTCCCGGCTCCCGAACGAACTGAATTCCTCTTGATGCAATTTTCAGCACAAGTCCGTCAAAGCCGTCGTCGGGAAAGATCGTGTTGCTGCCACCGCCGAGTATATGGTACCGGACCTTCTTTGACTCCGCCACATGTATTGCTGCAAGAATCTCATCGGTATTCCTGCACTCGGCAAAGTAGCGGGCATTTCCCCCGAGTTTGAAGGTGGTAAGACTGGCAAGGGGAATGTTCTCGCGGAATTCCGTCATCCGGCAATCTGATTCTTTGTTTTGATGATCTCTGCGGCGATGCTAATAGCGATCTCCTCGGGGGTGTGGCTCTCTATTGGAATGCCGATCGGATTTCTGATGCGACGCAACTGCGCTTCGGAAATTCCCTCAGAAATCAAATCTTCAAGAATGTGTCTTGTTTTCGCGGCACTCCCCATTAACCCGACATACTGAACATTCTTGACAAGAATACTCTTCAGCGCCGCTTCGTCGGATTTGTACGCTGTTGTCACAACTGCAACGTACTCACGGCCCGTTCCGGAGATCAACGATCCAATCTGATCATAACGGCAATGGACTTTCTCGTGAGCATAATTGTTTGAAGCGAACGTCGGTGCATCGGCTCTGTCGTCGATTATAACCACACGGAAGTCGAGCGTCACCATGATACGCGAAAGGGCAAGCCCGACATGGCCGCTTCCCACAATAAAAACCGTATCAAGAATACCAATATTTTCGTCATATTGCCACTGCTTCTCATTCGCAAAGGAGAATACCGAGTCCGGTCCTCTTCTTCTCTTGCTGTGACACGTGAACTCCAAAGGAGTAACCGTCAGGTTTGCACAGTCGTGTTTCTCGAATGTGCGAACGATTTCGCTGACAGCCCCGAGATTCCCGGACGACAACGGTTTGAGGAGAATTGTTTGCGATCCTGAACAGATGAGACCTGAAGACTCGTGCGTTGTCTCCTTCGAATGGAACAGTTGTCGCACCGTTGGTGTCGTGTTGCCGGCTGCCAGGCGCCGCTGCGACTCTTCGATCAAGGCAAGTTCCATTACGCCGCCTCCGATGGTTCCTCGTCGATCGCCATTCGCGACAACAACCATCTTGAATCCCGCCCGACCCGGCGACGAGCCATGACTTTCAACGACGATCAAGAGCATCGCGGGAATATGATTGCTCAAGTACGTGCTGACGAATGTCCAGAATTCTTTTTCTCTCATAGTTGGTGAAAGCGCATTCGATTTGTGGCTATACGGCTATTTGATAGTAACGAGGATTTTGTTTAGTTTCCATCAGAATCTTGATGATTTCCCACCACCAACAAGGACCTTCCGTGAGGAGTGACGATGCGTTCGTCCATTTCATTTGTACTTGATGGCAAGGTTGTTACCGAGGATTTCTCAAAACCGTCCGTTACTCCCACAACAACTGTTCTGAATTACCTCCGTTCACTACCAACACATAGAGGTGTAAAAGAAGGGTGCGCTGAAGGCGACTGCGGCGCGTGTACTGTTGTCCTTGGAGAATGCGCTGCAAATAATACGATCCGCTACAAGGCGGTGGATTCGTGCCTTGTGTTCCTGCCGATGATTCACGGAAAACAACTGATTACCGTTGAGAATCTGAAGACTGACGCCGTATTGCATCCCGTGCAACAAGCGATGGTTGACACCGGAGGCAGCCAGTGCGGCTATTGTACCCCGGGTATCGTCATGTCGTTGTTTGCGTTGTACAAGAATCACGACCATCCTGATCGGGATGTTATTGATGACGCGCTTACGGGAAACCTCTGCCGCTGTACGGGCTACAAACCGATTGTAGAGGCTGCAGCACGTTCCTGTGTTCATCAGGAAATTGACCCTTCGTCGAAAGACGAAAACCGAATTGCCGGATTGTTGCAAAGCATTCCGCGACATTCCGCATACATTCAAACAGTCCATACCACATACTATCAGCCTCGCACGCTTCTTGAGGCACTCACGCTGAAGCATCAACATCCCGAAGCAATCGTCATCGGCGGCTCAACCGATGTGGCATTGCGCGTGACAAAAAATCATGAAGAGTTGAGACAATTGCTGGATGTTTCATTAGTGGATGAACTCCATACGATTGACAATTCTGACGGATACCCGTCGATCGGAGCGGGGGTTGTTCTCAGCGATGTTCGGCCCGCTGTCGAAGGAGAGTTTCCGGCCCTCGCCGACATGTTGACAGTGTTTGGTTCGCTTCAAATCAAAAATCTTGCGACACTCGGGGGAAATATCGGTTCTGCATCCCCTATTGGGGATACGCTGTCGGCGCTGATGCCCTACGATGCCCGGGTTGTGCTGGAAAGTGTATCAGGGCGACGGGAAGTGGAGTTGAACCAGTTCGTTACAGGCTACCGAAAAACCGTCCGCAAGCCTGACGAGTTGATTGTGGAGATTGTTCTTCCGAAACCAAAACACCATAGCGTTGTGAAGTGGTACAAAGTGTCCAAGCGAAAAGATCTCGATATCTCCACCGTCAGCGGGGGATTCCGAATCGACTTTGGCGAAAGGAATCGGATTCATCATGCCACGCTGGTGTTCGGAGGCATGGCTGAGCGTGTGAAGCGATCATCAACCGCCGAAGCCTTCCTGCAGGGCAAGCTCTGGACAAGGGAAACCGTCGAAGCAGCAATGCCTTTGATTGACAACGATTTCACTCCAATTTCGGATGCGCGGGGCAGCGCCGAATTTCGCCGCGTTGCAGCACGAAACCTCTTATTGAAATTCTGGGATGATACAAGAAATGGAACGAACGGTGCCGCGGCATAAACACCGGCATGAACCGGCTAACAACGTCGTGCCTCATGAATCTGCTTCGAAGCACGTCACCGGTGAAGCAGTGTACGTCGATGACATTCCTGTGAACGGACAACTCCTCGTTGGACGAGTTGTGTATTCGCAGCATGCACATGCAAGAATCACCTCATTCGACCTTTCGGACGCACGATGTGTTCCCGGTGTTCATGCTGTACTTTCGTACAACGATATTCCCGGACACAATCAGATGGGACCGGTCGTCAAGGATGAGGTTTGTCTTGCTGAAGGTGAAGTCATGTGCATCGGGCAAGCGATGTTTCTGATTGCAGCGGAAACAGACGAACAGGCACGCGAAGCTGAACGACTAATCCGGATTGAGTACGAACATCTTTCCACGATCCTCACCATTGACGAAGCAATTGCACACAATAGCTTTCTCGGCCCACCCCGGACAATGCAACGAGGCAATCCTGATCACGAGATGCAAAATGCTCAACATCGCCTCAGAGGAGAACTCAGAACCGGAGCGCAAGAACATTGGTATCTCGAATCGCAGGTTTGTCTCTGCATTCCGGGTGAAGAAAAAGAGATGAACGTCTTCTCTTCAACGCAACATCCCTCTGAAACTCAGGCGCTGATTGCCGAAGTTCTCGGCATCCCTAAAAACGAAGTGGTTGTGGAGACTCGCCGCATGGGGGGAGCATTTGGCGGAAAAGAGACTCAGGCAAACCATACCGCGTGCTGGACTGCGCTGCTGTGCAATGCAACCCGGCGTCCGGTGAAGATCCGTCTCTTCCGTGATGATGATATGAAGATGACGGGAAAGCGGCATCGGTTTCTTTCGCGGTATGAAGTTGGATTTGATGATGAAGGAAATTTGCTTGCAGTCAACATCGAGTTGAACAGCGACGGCGGCTGTGCAACGGATCTTTCCTTCGCCATCATGGAGCGGGCAATGCTGCATGTCGACAATGCTTACTTCATTCCGAACGTCCACGTGTTAGCCCGTGTCTGCAAGACGAACCTTCCGTCCAATACCGCATTCCGGGGGTTCGGCGGCCCTCAGGGCATGGCGGTTATCGAACATATCATGGACCGAGTTGCCCGGTTCCTGCACGCAGACCCGATTAAGATCAGGCGCAGGAATTTTTACGGCATCGATTCGCGGAATGTAACGCATTACGGCCAGACGGTTGAACACAACCGGCTTCACATCATATACGAGCAACTCGTAACCTCGTCGGAATATTATGAGCGCAGAAAGACAATTGCCGCGTTCAACTCTTCTAGCGAGTTTGCGAAGAAAGGCATTGCCCTGACTCCGGTGAAGTTTGGAATCTCCTTCACAACAACGTTTCTCAATCAAGCGGGGGCACTTGTCAACATCTATAAGGACGGAACAATCCTGGTCAACCATGGCGGCACAGAAATGGGACAAGGGCTGCACACAAAAATGCAGCAAGTCGCCGCCGCCGAGTTCGGAGTCAGCCTTGACAACGTGAAAGTGAGCGCTACCAACACGTCGAAAGTACCGAACACGTCTGCAACAGCCGCCTCGGCAGGAACTGATCTGAACGGCATGGCAGTGAAGAATGCAGTCGATACGTTGAAATCCCGCATTGCGGAGTCGCTAGCGCAATATTGGTCAGAGCAGAACCCCGATACTCCAACGTCGCCGCATTCTGTATGTTTTGAGAATGATTTGATATTCGATAGCGAACACCCTGCCCGACGGATTTCGTTCGCCGATGCAATGCCGTTGATGAACCTCCGCCAAGTGAGTCTGAGTGCAACGGGCTTTTACAGAACGCCGAACATCGGGTGGGAGAAGCAGAAAGGGTTGGGAAAGCCATTCCACTACTACGCGTTTGGAATGGCGTGCACTGAGGTGCTGGTTGACACGCTCACCGGCCACCACACGATTTTGCGAACAGACATTCTGCACGATGTTGGCGATTCCCTCAACCCGCAAATCGATCTTGGCCAGGTGGAAGGCGGATACATTCAAGGAAACGGCTGGGTGACAACGGAGGAAATCAAGTGGGACGACAAGGGTATCCTGCTGACTCATTCGCCTGATACGTACAAGATTCCTTCAGTACGGGATATTCCGAAGGACTTCAGGGTTCATTTGCTTCAGAACGTCCCCAATCCGAACACGATCCGCAAAAGCAAAGCGGTTGCCGAGCCGCCGTTCATGCTGGCGCTTTCAACATGGCTGGCGATCAAGGATGCTGTCTCGGCAGTCGGTCATCACAAGTTCGAACCTGAGTTTTCGCTGCCTGCGACCAACGAAGTAATTGTGCTTGCAACCGAGAATCTGAAGAGAAGATTGCGGGAGACCTCGCCCGCCGAAGTGCCTCTACGTTAGGAACCGGTTCGGGACCCTCAACTCCCCCGATATGTCGAGTACCCGAACGGACTCAAGAGCAAGGGCACGTGGTAGTGACCTCCATTTTTTACTGCAAACTCCACAACAACTCTCGTGTAGAAACTATCCCGATTCATGAGTCTAAAATACTCCGCGGTAAGGAACGTAATCCGGTAGATTCCGACGGCAAGATGAAAATCTTCGGGCAGCAAATCGGCAACCCGGCCATCGCTATTTGAGACGCCGCGGCCGAGTTCATTCCATGCACCATCCACCTGCTTCATCTCCAACACGACCGGAATGCCTTCTGCGGGCCTTCCGAGTGCAGTATCAAGAATATGGGTTGTGACAGGACTCCTCATTTCTTCTCCTTTTCTATCGCAATACCGAGAGCTGTGCATGCCTTCGGTTCGATGAGTTCCCCCCAATACTTGTATTGAACACCTGAAGGATGAAGTCCGTCGGACGCGATAAGTTCAGGATACCGTTCAACTTCACGTGAGAGTGGAGTAATGTCAACGTATTGAACTCCCGCCCGAACGGATTCTTCCCAATTTATAGCATTAAACATGTCTATCTCTTTCGCAATCTTCATTCGATCTCTTCCTTCAGCAAACGGCATTACGCCCCAGTCGGGAATCGACACCACAACAACATGTGATGCCTCGCCGTTTGCGAACCGTATTGCACGTTGCAGCAGTTGTTTAAATTCACCCCGATACTCATCCGCACTTCTGCCACGATATTGATTGTTGACGCCGATAAGCAACGTAACAAGATCGAACGGCCCGCGGGAGTCACTTGTATCAATTGCAGCGCTCAACTCGTCCGTCGTCCAACCCGTACGGGCAACAATCACCGGGTCGGCAATGGAAACATTTCGCTTCCTGAGACTTGAAACGAGTTGCACGGGCCAGCGTTCGGTTTCTGCAACTGCTTCACCGATTGTGTATGAATCGCCGAGGGCGAGAAATGTTCGGGTCTGATGGTTCATTGAATTCCGCTCGTTGTCATTTTGGGAGAATGCAAGTGAACTGAGTGCTGAGAGAATGCCAAGGCAAGCGATGAAGCTCATTGTACCTCATTGAAGAATGCAGCGAGCTTGCTTTCATCGAGTACGCCATCCGTTCGGACACCGCTGCACAGATCGACGGCAAACGGGCGAACTTCTCTTATTGCCTCGGCGACATTCTCAGCTTTCAAGCCACCCGCGAGATAAACTGGTATTCTCACCGATTCCACAATCTGTTTGCTGAGATTCCAATCGTGTGTGCGGCCCGTACCGCCGAGTTCTTTCACAGGAAGAGATTGATTCCCTGAGTCCAACAGGATTGCATCCACAAATTCCGACACCGCTATCGCTTCAACAATGGATTCCTCTCCCGTTACATGCACGACTTGCACGAGCCCGATGCCGGGCAATTCCCTCCGGAGTTCTTGATATACATGAACGGAAATCCTGTCAACCAACTGCAGGGTATTCGTCCGGCAGCGCCGGTGTTGCTTGATGATCGAATCAGCGTCCTGCTTCGATGTCAGCAAAAATGAAGCTACGCCGGGCGGAATCACAGCGGCTATGTCGGCGATCAATTCCTCGGGGATGGGGCCGGGGCCGCTCGGCATCGCAGACACGAGTCCCAACGCTGATGCCCCGTAACGGATGGCAAGCCGGGCTTCCTCAATACTGCTGATACAGCAGATCTTGACTCTTGTTTTCATCCTGTCACCTG
Organism: Bacteroidota bacterium; assembly: GCA_019637975.1. Taxonomy (NCBI): domain Bacteria; kingdom Pseudomonadati; phylum Bacteroidota; species Bacteroidota bacterium. Next base: position 184,019 of record JAHBUR010000001.1, read on the forward strand.
TTGACATTTTTCCTCCACCGGCTTGATTTTATGAAACCCGGAATGCTGTACAAAATCGTCTGATGAATCACTCGCCGAATGCTATGCCGTTCTTCTCCCATCTAATATCCTGAGAAACGACCTGCTGCGCAGCTCTTCAAGCGTCAAGCCGGTAGCCGATGCTTCTTCCTCGGTGATTGCCCTGCAACTCATCCCGCGCAAGAAATAATTCAACAACCCTTGCCCCGTCGCTGCATCATCAAATACATCGCCGATGAGCGTGGCCTGCGCTGCTTTTTCCATGAACGATCTGAGTCTCAATGTTGCAAGATCGAGCCCTTCGAGGAAGAACGCATACACCGCCGCGTAGCGAACACACAACTGCGCCGGATGCAGATCCCATCCCTGATAGAAACCGTGCTTCAGTGAGTGCATTGTATCATCGAACGCATGTTTCCAGGCACGATGAACAGCCGCGTTATTCTCGGCAAGTTGTCGTGCCGATAGCTTCTTCCCCTTCGCTGCACGATGCGGCCCGACAGGCATGATGTTCGTTGCGCCGTCGGAGATGTTGATACCGGTCTGGGCAAGCGCCACTTTCATTATGTGACGGGCAAAGTCGCACGCAGGGTGGCGCATGGATTGGTGTGCTGCCGTGATTTCGCAGAGCGCCGTGTAATCGTACACGCCGAAATGCATCCCGACAATTCGACCCTTACCGGCGAGGGCAAGCAACGGAATGTGAGATTCGCCGTTCGCATTGAAGATGGACTGAGGCGTTTCAATCATCAACTCCAACCTCAAAGAACCGGAATCGAGGCCGGTTGTGCGTTCAAGAATATTGCAAAGTTCGACAACAGCCGTAACGTGTTGCGGAATAGTGACTTTCGGAATCGTGATAACGAAGTGTGCGGGAAGTATGCCACCGGTTTCTGCGAGAAGGGTCGTGACAAAAATATTCGTCGTCCGGAGGCTGCGCGCTTTTAGTTCCTCCGTCATCGGCTTAATGCGTATGCCGATGAACGGAGGGAGGGTTCGCTCACGCATGCCGCGTGCAACTTCCTTTGCAGTGAACGCGGCATGGCTATCTTCCTCGTTGTCAAGGCGATTACCGTAGCCATCCTCAAAATCAATCCTGAAATCTTCAACAGGTTCAGATTTCAGTTTTTCAATGATGCGGTTGTAGATGGTGAATGCAAGCCAGGCAGCGCGGCGTTGTGTTTTTGCCATGGCGGAATTTCTCTTGAGCATGCCGGTGAGTGCTGCAATGTGCCTTGCAGATTTCGGAAATGACTCAAAGCCCGGCAACTGAATCGCCCGGGCAAACGCAACAAAATCCGGAGCATTCTCAAGAAAAGCACGCAACCCGACTTCGCCCAACTTTTTTGCCGTGTCCGACTTGAAGATTTGCGCACCGCCGTACACGGTGTGAACCGGTTGGCGTAACCCCGTATCGCCGGGATACCGCGCAGCAAACGCATAGTTTGCTTCACGAAGGTTGGAGAGAATGTCGTCAGCCTCAATGAGGCGCTGTTCGTGTGATTGCATGCGATCAGTACTGCAGAAGATGAATGTAGATATGTTTACGATTCAACCGAGAACAGTTTTTGTAACCGGAGCCTCGTGATGCTTGCCTGTTCGGAGGCAGCAATCAGAATTTCCTTATCAGGAGGATTGGACATTCGACGATTGAGAATTGCCAGCATTTCATTTGCAGATTTCCCTGTTGCGCAAACGATGAAGATATAGCCAAACTTCACTTCGTATTGTTGATTTCCATCAGCTAAACTCCTGAGAATGTTCTCGCTCGCTGTCGCAACGCTGGCTTGTTCACTTGAGGCCCAGCGTGCAGTAGACGAGAGTTGTTTTTGCAGGCTCGTCACGTCGCCGATCTTCGGATGACGGGCAAATGCTTCCTTCCAATCCGATTCTGAGAGACTCTGCCAAATCTCATCTGCAGCGGCAAGCACTTGATCCTGCGTCGAAAAGGGGCGGCATTCAGCCATTTGCTTCACCCAACGGGTTGAGCCGCAGCAACGGCGAAGTTCGTCCATTGCTGTCGCAGTACTGAGACTGTTCAATTCTCGCAGAGTCATGCTTCAGTCATTCGGAAGCAAGATATCCCAACACTCGCATTCTGCTGACGCCGCCATCAGGATAGACATTCAGCCGAACATGCGTACAACGGTCAACCGGCTTCAATTCCTTTTCGAAGAGATGCTGCGTATCCGCGTGCAACCCGGTTTGAGGAAGAATCTCCTTCCATTGAAATTGATGCCAACTCAATGCATCAACCGTTGAACCAGGGGCACTCAATGCATCGATGGAGCAACTGTCGGGATAGTTACCTTTGAAATGGCCGGTATCCACCTCGATCCTTTGAATTCTCCCTAATGCGCCCAGTTGAAGAATAGCCCAATCGTGACCAAGGCCGCGACGGCGCTTTGTTTCCCAGCCGTCTCCCATATTGACTGCCCGTCCTGGCATGATAAGATTTTCCTTGTTGCCGAAAAACATATCGCTTGCAGCTACAACTTTTCCGCCTGAGCCGATGTATGCAAGGTCAATCAGTCCCTCTTGCTTCAAGCTATTCCAATCAGGAACAACATTTCCATAAATTCTCAGCCGTGCGACACCGCCGTCGGGAAAAATGTTGAGACGAACATGAGTCCACACCATCTGGTCTGCAACTGAAAAAAGATTCTGGGTACCGGGGCGTAGTGGCGACTTCGGTAAAATTACAGACCATTGTGTTTCGGGTCCCGGCAACGGGCCGTTCGATGCATCGCCTATGATGCTGCATGCTTCAATTGACGCATAGGCGGGATTGTTTCCGAGAAAATGATTCGTGTCGATATCGACGCCTTTGATAATCCCGCTAAATCCAAGCTTGACAATACACCAGTCATGCCCCGGGGTACGCTTTCGACGTGATTCCCACCCGTCCATCCATTTGCCGCGATCGGTGTACTTGTCCGGAATAAAAATCCCGCGACCGGGCTTCAGAAGGTTTTCCTTTTCGGCGAAGAACTCATCACTCGCGATGAGAGCCTTGCCGCCCAATCGCTCGGAAGCAAGATCGGTAAAGCCGGAGAAAGCGGCTGCGGTTTCATTCTCTGAAGACATCGAAATCTGGAGAATTTGGGATTATGAGGCGATGGACTATGCGTTACGTGAAAGAACTCTGCCAGCCGCTACTGAAAATCTCCCCTCTTCAAATACTTTGGTACCCCGAACGTATGTTGCCAGCACGTTGCCGTACAAGGTTCGTCCCTCGTACGGAGTTACTTTGTGACGGTGATGAAGTAACGAGGGCCCGACAGAAAATGATTCATCCGGATTCCATACAACAAAATCGGCATCATACCCCGGTGCGATTCTGCCTTTCCTGCCTTCAAGCCCGACGAGTGTTGCCGGATTTGCCGACATCAACCTGCTAATATCAGAAATCGAAAATCCTCTTCCACGCATTTCCGTCCACATAATTGAAAGGCCGAATTGAAGGGATGCTATTCCACCCCATGCCTTCATGAAATCGCCAGCTTCCATCACCTTCATTGCGGGAGGACAAGGCGAATGATCCGATGCAATGAAATCTATGACGCCTTCACGCAACGCCTCCCAGAGTTTGTCGTTGTTCTCCATCTCGCGAATAGGCGGAGCACATTTGAACTGCGTAGCTCCCTCAGGAATCTCCTCTGCAGAGAATGTGAGATAATGGGGACACGTTTCCGCTGTTATCTTCACGCCACATGATTTCGCTTCCCGCAACACGGGAACAACTTCTGATGAAGATAAGTGAACAATGTGTACTCTGCAACCGATTTCTTCGGAAAGGCGAATCAACATGGAAATGGCATCATTCTCCCAACGCTTTGGTCGGGAATTGAGATATGCGGCGTAACTTCGTGAATGCCGAGGCGCAGCTTGAAGAGGCAAAGTCTGCAACTCTGCATGAACAAGAAGTGGCAAGCCGGCCTTTGCTATTACCGGCATTGCGGCGCGTAGGTTCTCTTCCGATGTCGGAGGGAATTCATCAATCCCCGAATCGATAAGAAAGGTCTTTACTCCAAGCACGCCCGATCCCGCCAAAGACTCCATCAACGACGCATTGCCGGGGACAAGTCCTCCGTGAAATCCGCAATCTACATGCAACTTTCCTTGGGCAGCGCTCAATTTCCTTTCAAGAGCATCGACCGTTGTCGTAACCGGAGAGCTATTTAACGGCATGTCAACAAGCGTGGTTATTCCCCCCGCGGCAGCGGCTCTTGTTGCGCTTTCAAATCCTTCCCATTCAGTCCGTCCGGGCTCGTTAATGTGAACGTGAGGATCAACAAGTCCGGGAGCAACAACCACATCACTAACATCTTTGACATCGGCACCGGAAGGGATTTCGCCCGGATTGATGATATCGCTAATTCTGCCGTCATTCACGATGATTGCGGCATCGCGCATACCATCAGGAGTGATAATGCGCCGGGACCGTAAGATGAACATCTGCTTGTTGGTAAATGATATGATATGAATTGGAGGCAGAATTCAACCTCTGCCTCCGCTTCAGGTTGGAGTACATCGGATCGGAAGAAATGCGCTACATGTCGCCCGTTCTTCCGCGGCGGCGCTGTTGGGATTCACGGACTGCCTCGCGCAATTCCTTTTCAAACCTGCGCTCGAAGAGCAGCAACTTTGCCTGCTGCTCAGCCGTGAGTAAATCGCCGAGTCCGTTGAAGAACTTCTGCCTCTCTTCCCCGATTTGTCTGTTGAGAGACTCGACTTCAGGGAAGAGTTTCTCGTACTCTTTTGCATCCGCCTTGTTGCGAATGAGGCGCTCGATCTTGTCGAGTACTTCATCGCGTTGCTTCTCCAGTGCACGCCGGTTGGTTTCCATCTCGGTGTGACGGGCGAAGAAGCGAACGGATTGTTCCTCTTTCAACTCCAACATCTCCACCATGCGCATTTTTTTGAACCGTTCAATTCGCTCAAATCCGGGTCCGCCCATGGGAGGCTGGGCATAGACGAATGTTGTGCAGAACAATAGGATGAATGTTGCGGATAGAGTTCTCATACTCGATGACTCCTGTTGTTTCATGATTCAGAGATCCGTTGAACGGGATTCAAGGATTGCGGCGACTTCTGTCACCTGTTGCTGCGGAAGTGTTTCCAAGATACTCGCCGGCATTCCCGATGCAAAATAGAACTCAGCCAGCTGGACATTCGAAACACCAAGGACATCACCAGGTATTTCGGACGCAATGGAACCTGACGCAGCCGATGATTCATACAGAAGCGAATCGATCACACCTGCCGGAAGGGCACGTACAACTTCCGCCATCGAGCTTTGCCGACTGTTGCTTCCGGGCCCGTAGTAATGCAATCCGATGAAGAAGAAGAGAATTGCCACGACACCGGGCACAGCGACTCGTGCCAGCCAACTGATGGAAAGCGCTGCGCCGCTGGTGACATGATCGATGCGATGATTCGTTCTGACTATCAGATTGGCAAAATGAGTGGACGAGGGAATCGACATCCCTGATTCTGTCGCTTCCGATGCAAGACGCCGCACGGCTGCTTCTGCTTCGTGTTCCGCCGAATCGGTTATTTCAATCTTTGATCGTCGCAGTTTCATCTTTCAAATACTCCTGCACCTTTTTCAGTGCATGAAAATAGTTCGCCTTCAGCCCGCCTACCGATGTTTTGAGAACTTCGGAAATCTCTTCGTAGTTCATCTCCTCATAGTATCGCATCACAAAAACCGCCTTTTGCTTTTCCGGCAACAGTGCCACAGCCCGCTGCAGCTTCGATTCCAGTTCCTTCGCTTCCAACTCTGCTTGAGGATTATCCTTCGCGGGCAGCAGAGACAAGATCATCGGGCTTTCCCGCAGGTAATTCACAACCTGCTGCTTGCGAATTGTGTTGAGCGACAGATTCACCGCAATCCTATACAACCATGTGAAAAATCCCGAGTCGCCCCGAAAATCACCTAACGCGAGATATGCCTTCACAAACGTCTCCTGCGCAATATCATCTGCATCGTCATGATTGCCCACAATTCGACGGGCGACCCAGTATACGCGTTGCTGGTATCGCCGCATCAGTTCCGTATAAGCTTCTCGCTTTCCGTTCCGAACTTGTTGAACAAGATCGAGGTCGGTCAGTGGGTTCATGTACCTTTGTCGTCTACTGTATTAGACAAGGCTTTCGGGAGAATGTTTAACGCTTAGGCGAGCCGTTCTGCTGTTGCTTCTTGCGTTTGATGCCATCAGCCTGTTTGAAAGCCCTGCGCAATTTCAGCATCGTTGTTCGCATATCTTCGGAAATCACCTTCGTATCGGAGAGAACAGGCATGAAGTTCGTATCACCGTTCCAGCGGGGTACAATGTGGAAGTGGACGTGCCCTTTGACGCCGGCTCCGGCAACACGGCCGAGATTAGCGCCAAAATTGAAGCCCTCAGGCTTCATGTTCTTGTCAAGAGCGTTGATACTGATGCGTACCAGTTTCATGGCTTCGGCAATCTCGGCATCAGAAAGGCGGTCAAAGCGCCCTGTTTGCTTGTACGGCACAACCATCAGGTGCCCGCTGTTGTAGGGGTACAGATTCAGAATAACGAAACAATGCTTGCCCCGATGAACGATAAAGTGCTTGTCGTCGTCATTCTCCTCCAACGCCCGGATAAAAATACTCTTTCGCGATTTGCTTTTCTTGGGCGGATCTTTGAACGTCTCCAAATACGCCGAACGCCACGGCGACCACATGCGTTTCATGTACTCTCCTGAAATAGAGTGAACAGCTTCCTGCATCCCCCCCCCAACGGCCCGCAAAATATGAAAGTTTGATACAAAGAAAAAGGTTGGGGCTTTCGGCACCAACCTTTCTCCGGAAAAACAACACAATTACGCTTCCTGCTCTTTGTTCTTGTTCTTATCTGATGCCGCGATGATCTTCTCCACCTGTTCTCTCGGCACTTCCTCGTAATGCGACATGCTGGCACTGAACACGCCTCGTCCGCCGGTCTTCGAACGAAGAACCGTTGCATACTTGTGCAGTTCGGCTTGCGGCACTTGCGCCCGGATGATCTGATAATGACCGGCACTGTCCATTCCGAGAATTTTCCCGCGCCTGCCGGAAATATCGCCCATTACTTCACCCATTGCATCTTCCGGAACCTTCACTTCGATGTTGTAGATTGGTTCAAGCAGAATCGGTTTTGCTTCCATGAACCCTTTCTTGAATGCTTGCGACCCGGCAATCTTGAACGCCATTTCGGACGAATCCACATCGTGATACGAACCGTAATGCAGCGCCACGCGCACGTCCACAACGGGATAGCCGGCAAGCACGCCATCCTTCATCGTCTCGACGACACCCTTTTCCACCGCCGGGATGAATTTTCCGGGGACAACGCCTCCGACAATCTCATCGAGGAATTCAAACCCCTGTCCCCGCTTCAACGGCTCAAGACGGAGATGAACGTGGCCGTATTGTCCGTGACCGCCGCTTTGTTTCTTGTGCTTGTACTCGGCATCTTTTGCAATGGTTTTTATGGTTTCACGATACGCGACTTTCGGTTCAACGAGGTCAACATCAACATTAAATTTCTGTTTGAGCCTTTTCACAATCACTTGGAGATGAAGCTCGCCCTGTCCGCTGATAATCGTCTGGTGCAACTCGGCATCCACACGGAACACGAATGTCGGATCTTCCTGATGAAGCGAATGGAGTCCGTTGGCAATCTTGTCTTCATCCCCCTTCGATCTCGGAACGATACCGAGATGATACACGGGCTCCGGAAAGGCAATCGGGGCATACACAACGGGAAACGCTTTGCTGCTGAGCGTATCGTTGGTGTGCGTATCCTTCAACTTCACTACTGCACCGATATCGCCCGCCATTAATTTGTTGACGTCCTTCCGTTCCTTGCCGTTCATAATGTAGATTTGTGCGAGACGCTCGGGTTTGCCGTTTGCCTCGTTGATCATATCCATACCCGGCGTAACCGTGCCCGAATACACGCGAAAGAACGAGAGTTCGCCCACGTGGGCCTCCGACACGGTTTTGAAGACGAACAGCGACGGCTCACCCTTCGGATCGGGTTTCACGGTCACATCGTTGTTGCCATTCGTTACGCTGACAGGCCGAGCATGCGTATCTCCGATTTCCGGCGGTGCGGGACAATCCTCAACGACAAAATCCAGAATATCCGTCACGCCGATGTTGTGGGCTGCCGAGCAGCAGAGAATCGGGAAGAGATTCCTCTCATGAATCCCGCGATGCAACCCTGCTTTCAGTTCTTCGTCCGTAAGTGTGCCTGTCTCGAAATATTTGTTCATCCACGCTTCGTCGAGCTCGGCAACGGCATCAAGCAGCTTGCGGCGATAGGTATCGGCCTTTTCTTTGACTTCGGCGGGGATTTCCGACTCCGCGTACTTCCCATTGCCGCCGCGCTGGTACTTCAGAGCTTTCATCTTGATAACATCGATCACCGTATCAAATGCAAGTCCCTGATTGAGAGGAAACTGCACGACTTCGACCTCATGACTCACATAGTCGTGGCATTGTTGCACGACTCTGTCGAAATCCGAGTTCTCGTTGTCGAGTTTGTTGACGACAAAGACAACGCCGGTCTTGTATTCATTCGTGTACTTGCCGACGATTTCCGTGCCGACTTCGATACCTTCAACAGCCTTGACGAGAACAAGCGCCGTATCTGCAACCCGCAATGCACTTTTCACCTCACCGGTAAAATCCGTGTAGCCCGGGGTGTCGAGGATATTGATTTTTGTTGATTTCCATTCGCAGAAGAGTACAGAGGTATTGATCGAGATTTGCCGTTCGACTTCGTCCGGATGGTAGTCGGAAAGTGTATTCCCTTCCTCAACCTTGCCGAGGCGCGTAGTACTGCCCGCAGAGAAGAGCAGAGCCTCGGCCAACGAAGTCTTCCCCGCCCCTCCGTGGCCGATGAGGGCCACATTGCGAATGTTCTCAGGTGTAAATTCTTTCATAGATATTTCTGTGCCTCCAATAAGGAGATGTTATGATATGATGTTCGGGTAACAGATGACTTCCCTACAGAAATCCGGTACACGCCGGCGTTCCACATGCGTGCCGCCACGAGGGAAGACGTGAAATGAGGGAATGTTTCTCTTATCAACCACGATGGTTCGCTCTTGAAAATCCACTCGTATTGCCGGGTGCAGAGATTCGGAGAGTTTGCAAAGAGATTCTTACAAAGAACAAAAAACCCCTGTCTTGCGAACAGAGGCTACGCTCGAAGGCGGGACGTAAATGCTTTTACGCCCTTGACGAGTGCCGCGATCAGAGCCACAGTGTCAAGGATGGGGCCTTCAATCCGTGACTGTACCTGTCGTTCGAGCGCGACGATATTGTCGGCAATCTCCCTTATTGAGCCCATCGACTCGCGTACCATCAACACCTGATCGTCGATGTTGTCGGTGATGTTCTTGACACGCGAGGAAATATAATCGATATTCTCGAGCACAGGCATCGTCCGCTCCGTCACTGCCGAGATATCACGCTCGATCTTGCTCAGCATTTCCCGCACGCGAATGAGAACCAGAATGAGAAAGATACACACGGCAGTTACCGCGACAAGCGCCACCAGTTGGGCAATCAAGAGTGCAGTTTCCAAAGTGTAGTTCCTTTGCTTGTTCGATTACGAGCGGTTGCGCTCCTGCTTGAATGCGTCAACTCCCGCCTTTACAGCATCCTTCACTTTGATACTTTCGTCGATGATTGAAGAAGAACGCTGCTTCACATTCGTCAGCACGCGGTCGGCATCGTGCATCAGGGTGTCTGCTTGCGATTTTGCGTCCGAAATCACCCGCTCCGATCGTTTTTTGGCTTCGCTGGCAATTTCGGGAATCTTCGTTCTCGCCCTCTCTACCATTCCTTCCGCATCATCAATCAGCTCATCGGTTTTTGCTTTGATATCTGCACGCAATTCTCTGCCGCTCTTGGGTGCGTACAGAAGGGCAAGCATGGCGCCGATGGCGCTTCCGGCCAACAGTCCGAAAATGAATCCTTTTGTCGCTCCGTTGTTATCAGCCATCACAACCTCCGCCAACAAATATGAAAAAAGTGCCTTTTGAACTTAGTTTCATGATATAAACTTCGTCGAAAAAAAGCAACAAAATCGCCTGATCCTGCTCCCATAAGCACAATCTCTTCACCAACAAATACAAATCCCGCCGGGGTGTGGCGGGATTGTTGCATTCTAACGATTCTTCTTCTTGTGACGCTGTTTGCGCAGCCGCTTCTTGCGCTTGTGCGTTGCCATTTTGTGGCGTTTGCGCTTCTTACCGCTCGGCATTCGACCTCCTTTCGTGAAAGATACTGTATTAACCTGCTTGCCCGTGTTGTTCCATAATTGCCTTCGCCCGCCTGCCTAACTCTGATTCGGGATTCAAATCTGCCGCTTTCTTGAACCACCGGTTCGATTCCGGCATGTTCCCCGAGAACAGATACACAATACCAAGATTGAACGCGCCTGCTTGATGTGAAGGTGACTCCTTTACCGCCCCAAGCATTTCATCAATGGCCATCGCGTAGAACCTCGCGGAGTGCAACGAATCGATTTTGCCAAGCTCAAAATAACAGATCCCTAAATCCACTCGAGCATTCGGATCGTTCGGGTTTTCCTTCAGGTAGACTTTGTATGCATCAATTGCGCGAGGTAAGAGAGCGGCATCGTGCATCGCGCCATCGTGCAGGGCATTTGCGAGAAGGAGTTTCGATCCGATATCGTTGGGGTTTTCCTTGACGGTACGTTGCAGCCTTTCAATAGCTGCAAGGATTTCCTTGGCATGCTCAGTTTGGGTTGCCGATTGTTGTGCCGGAGAGGAGGTTTGGGCTGTCTGCCGCGGAATTTCCCGCTGCGTCTCCACGTAGATGAACACTCCTACGACGGCAACTATCAGCGCGATGCCGACATAGTGACGAGTCTGTAACTTAGGAGAGCCCGCGGATTGCTTGACCGGAGTCTTGGAGATTGGCGGAAGTTCAGGTTTCAGGGGAGCCTGTGCCGCGGCTGGAACCGACGCCCGGGGCAACTTGACACCGCACGCCTCACAGAACGAACCGCTATGCCTGTTTTCATGCCCGCAAACCTCGCATGTCAGAACCGCGGGAGTGGAGGCGGGCTCCGGCTTGTCGATTTGTTCCGCTACTTTTGCTCCGCATTGCGGGCAAAACTTATCGGAATGCGATATCTTGCTGTTACACTCACGACACACCAAAACTGCCTCCGCCATTCATCACCCTCCGGACACTTGGGGCAATTTCGAGAGATTTTCGTTCACTGCCTGTTTCACTTCTTTCGACACTTTAAAGAGCGGCACCCAATGTTCGTCAACCATCACTTGCTCGCCTGTTCTGGGGTTGCGGGCAACACGCCCTTTGCGCTTCTTGACCTTGAAACTCCCGAATCCCCGGATCTCGATATTCTTCCCCTCCTTCATTGCATCAATTACGGTCAGGATGAAACCATCCACCACTGCCTCTGTATCGACTTTGGTCAGACCTGTTCCTGTCGCAATGCGGTCAACAATATCGGCTTTGGTCAACTCAAACCCTCCTGTATTGTGGTGATGAAATAGCGTTCTTTGGTTTCTGCGTAACGACTCAATAAGGCCCCGTAAAACGATACGACATGATCGGCTTCTGTAAGATCGCCTCTTTGATATCCGAGATGCTTTCGCCGACGTCTCCAAACATTCTGTCGAAGAACTTCTTCTTCTCACGCTCTTTCACAATCGCCGGCTCACCTTCGATGCCCGAAAGGCCTGCGGCAATGCGAACGGCATCTTCGTACGTTCCGAGCGTGTCAACAAGGCCCAACCCGATTGCCTGTTCGCCTGTGTACACCCGCCCATCAGAAAGCGCAACGGCATCGGAGTGTTTCAGTTTCCGTTCCTGCTCAACAACTGTCACAAACTGCCGGTGCACATCATCCAGCAACCATTGGAAGTACTTTTCCGCTTCGTCGGTCATGTTGCGCATCGGGGTGCCCGCATCCTTCAACTTGCCTGATTTCACTGTCTTGACATCAACACCTAACTTCTTCATCGCTTCCTGCAGTTGCAGGAACTCGGCGATCACGCCGACACTTCCTGTGAGTGTGCCGCGATTCGCAACGAGCTTCGAGGCGCCGACCGCAACATAGTAGCCTCCGCTTGCAGCAAGTGACCCCATTGAAACCACAACGGGTTTTACGTCGCGGGTCTTGCGAACTTCCTCATACATTTCCTGACTCGGAACAACCGCTCCACCGGGAGAATCAATACGAAGAAGAATTCCTTTGATGGATGAGTCTTCACGATACTTTTTCAGTTGCCTGATAATATCTTCGGAGGATCGGATTTCGCCGACCAGTTCCACGAGGGCTAGTTTCGCTCCGCGCCCGACCGTGACAACCTCCTTTGAACCGTCACTCACCGACCTGATTGCTGAATAGAAGAGAAATGAGAACACAACACCAACGACCATCAGCATGCTGAAAATGAACAGAAACCATTTTGTCGATTTTGACATATCAGAGAAGGGAGCGAAGTGCTGTAAGTGATTATTTTACACAGCATTGTACGAAACTAAGAGGTGAAAGTCAACGAATCCAGACAGGTACATTCAGAATTGAAAAAGGCGCCATCTTTTCAGACGACGCCTTTCATCTCACCAACGGAAGTTCGGCACTCTTCAGTTCACTGCAACCGCCTCGAGACTGAACTCGCCCATCCGGTTCTTTACAGAGTCTTCTTTGGAATGGAGTGCCAGTTTCAACACATCCGCCATCTCTTTCACAAAATGGAATGTCATCCCTTCCAACGCGCTCTTCGGAACATCATCAAGATCGAGCTTGTTGCGCTCGGGCAGTATCAAAGTCTTGATGCCGGCACGGTTGGCGGCAATCACTTTTTCTTTCACACCGCCGATCGGCAGTACGGCTCCGCGCAGTGTTATCTCTCCCGTCATCGCGAGATCATTTCGAACCAGGCGATCCGTGAACAGCGATGTCAATGCTGTCAACATCGTCACCCCGGCAGACGGGCCATCCTTCGGGATTGCGCCCGCGGGGACATGCACGTGAATGTCCGTTTCGTTCCGGAAATTCTCATCCAACCCGAGTTCTCTTGCGTGAGAGGAGATGAAACTCATCGCCGCCTGAACTGATTCTTTCATCACATCACCGAGTTGCCCGGTGAGCGTGAGATTGCCTTTCCCTTTCATCTTCGTTGCTTCGATGAAAAGAATATCGCCGCCCACAGGAGTCCAGGCAAGCCCCACAGCGATACCCGGCCGATTGATGCGTTCGGCAACATCGGGAAAGAATTTCTGTTGACCAAGATACTTGGTGAGATTGTCCCTGGCGATGGTTGCCTTCGTTATCGTTCCTTCGGCGATGTCCTTTGCAACGCCACGGGCAACGGCAGCTATTTTTCGTTCGAGATTCCGGACACCAGCCTCACGTGTGTAGCCGGCGATGATCCCCCTCAAGGCATCATCCGTGAACCGGATTTGCTCGGCTTGCAAACCATGTTCTTTCGCCTGTTTCGGCAACAGAAATCGTGTTGCAATGTGAAGCTTCTCGTCCTCGACGTAGCTTGGAATCTCGATAATCTCCATCCTGTCGCGCAACGCCGGAGGCACAGGTTCAATCATGTTCGCGGTTGCAATGAACATGACTTTCGAAAGATCGAACGGAATCTCAAGATAGTGGTCGCTGAATGTTGAATTCTGTTCGGGATCAAGAACCTCAAGCAAAGCCGCAGAGGGATCGCCGCGAAAATCATTTCCGACCTTGTCTACCTCATCTAACATGAGGACAGGGTTGTTGGAGCCTGCCTTGCGCAATCCTTGAATAATCCTGCCGGGCAATGCTCCAATATAGGTTCGCCGGTGACCGCGGATCTCCGCCTCGTCGTGCACGCCGCCGAGCGAAATGCGAACGAATTTCCTGCCGAGCGCATTGGCAATCGAGCGCCCAAGGGATGTCTTGCCGACGCCGGGCGGGCCGACAAACACGAGGATCGGGCCGCGCATATCGTTTTTCAACTTCCGAACGGCAAGGTACTCCAGAATTCTCTTCTTTACATTCTCCAAACCGTAATGATCATTCTCGAGAACTTCTTTCGCCTTCTTGATGTCAAGATTATCTTCCGTGCCTATACTCCACGGCAAGTCGAGAATCCAATCGAGATACGTTCTGCTGACGGTATACTCGGCAGAGGCCTGGTTCATTTGCGCGAGTCGTTTCAGTTCCTTTTCGGCAACTTTCAAGGCTTCATCGGGAAGATGAGCCTCATCGATGCGCTTGCGAAGTTCGGTCAGTTCGACCCCTTCATCATCCTCTCCCAGCTCTCTCTTGATTGCTTTCATCTGCTCGCGGAGGTAGTATTCCCGCTGAGATTTGTTGATTCCGTCCTGTACTTCGGATTGGATCTTGCTCCCTAACTCGAGTTTCTGGACGAGTTTCGTCAACAAAAGCGTCAGTTCTTCCAATCGCCTCCGAAAATCGAATGTCTCCAGAATCTTCTGCTTCTCTTCGACAGACACCGGCAACAGCGATGTGGCGATATCCGCCATGCCTCCGTGCTCCTCGGCGTTCAGGATAACCGAGAGATGTTCTTCCGTCAGATTAGGGGAAAGCTCGACAACTTTCCTGAACAAGTTCTTGATATTCGTTGCCATCGCGTCTATTTCCATTCCGCTTTCGGCTGGTTCGTCGAGGGACCGGACAACGGCACGGAGGTACGGTTCGGCATGCAGAATGGAAAGAAGCTGTACCCGCTCAATCCCCTGCATGAGCACGCTGCGTGTGCCGTCGGCAAGAGTGAATTGCTTCAACACTTTGGCGAGCGTTCCGACCCAATGGATATCCTTCTCCGTTGGTTTTTCGATGTTTCCATCGGTTTGAGCAACGATGACGATGTGGCCGTCATCTTTCAATGCTTCCTCAATAACGCGGATGCTGCTTTCCCGTCCAACGGATAACGGCATGATTTGGCCGGGGAAAAACACCGAATTTCGGAGCGGCAATATCGCCAGGGCCTGCGGGACTTGTGTTCTCTTCATTTGCTTCAGCCTTTCAATATGTCTTCACTGCATAAAACATCGTCCTGAATCAATTCGTTCTCTCCATTCGACTCTACTCTTACGGACAAACAATAACGGGCACCGATGCAATCCCACCATACAAGCATCGGCGCCCGTTGTCGGAATGTACTGCAGCCTGCGCTCTTCACGCGTTACCGGACTTTCACCTCGATCTGCTTGCGCTTCGCCTCTTCGGCTTTGGGCAGACTGATCGTCAGGATGCCGTCCTTGTACTGTGCTTCGACTTTGTCCGCCTTGACCATTGTCGGAAGCGTGAAGGATCGCTGGAATGACCCGTAGCTTCGTTCGAGACGATGATAGCTGGATTGTTTCGTTTCTTTCTCTTCCTTCTTTTCGCCGCGGAGGGTGAGAATGTTGTCCTGCAGCGTAATCTTCACGTCGTCTTTGTTGACGCCGGGAAGCTCGACGTGCGCAACAAACTCGTCATCTTTCTCAACGAGGTCGACCGCAGGCAGCCACGCGGTCGGCATGATGTCGCCTTCCTCCGGCGTACCGCCCCGGAAGAAGCGGTCGAACAGGTGATTGATCTCCTTCTGCATGCCTAAAATGTCAGAAGGGAAGGTCGCCAAATCGCGAACCGGGTTCCAACGTATGAGTGACATAATAAGCCTCCTTCCTGATTGACTATTGTGTTATTGTATGAATCTGATTACTGGTTATCGAATCCGAATCTCTCGTGGTCTCAACTGTTCTTTCTTCAACAACTTCACCATCAGCACGCCGTTCTCGTATCGTGCATCAACATTGTCACGGTTGATGCCGTCGGTAAGGTTGAATGCCCGCTGAAAGCCGACGCCGGGAATTTCGTTGAACAGAAGCGTTGCATTTTCTCTCACATAACCCTCGACATTTGCCCGAATCACAAGTGACGATTGATCCATAGTAATACTGATCGAGTCCTTTGTAGCCCCGGGCAAATCGAGCAAGAGTACGTACGCATCGGATGTTTCGTAAATGTCAGTCAGCGGCGTGACGGTGGCAACCGGGTCGGGTTTTCGCATCAGAGCTGTGTTATCCTGCTGCACGACTGTGACATCATTGTTGGTTGACATGAAATTTTCCTCCTTTCACTCGGCAATGTTATTGGACACGAATTTCACGCGGCTTTACTTCCTCGGCCTTCGGCAATACGATCTTCAACAGGCCGTTATGCATTTCAGCAGAAATTTTGCCGGCATCGGTTCCTTTTGGCAAGCGGATGGAGCGTGTGAATTGCCCGGTTCGAATTTCATTTCGTACCCATCGGGCTTTTTCGGGCAACTGGATTTCTTTGCGTGTGCCGGAAATAGTCAGAATTTCGTTTTCAACCGAAATCTTCACGTCGTCCTTGCTCATCCCGGAAAGCGCTGTAACGACAAGCGTCTCGTTGCCGTTCTCGACAATATCCATCGGCGGAGCGTAGGTCCGGCTGACTTCCGGCTCGCCCGAAAGAAAACCATCAAACGCCTTTGCCACCTGGCGTTCGAAATCGGCGATCTCGCTCAAGAGCGGATTGAAAGTTGGATAGCGACGAACTTGTACTACCATTGTTGTTCCTCCTGACTTTTTGTTTTGTTGAGTTGTGTTGTTCGGCCTATAAGTAATCAATGCTTATGCCATTCAATCTACTGTCGAGAAAGTCCTTGAAATTCAAAAGGTTATACCGTAGCATCATCTGACGCAGTTTTATGCGGTGTCACTTCGTCAGAAGAATGGTGAAATGATTTCAGAGGGGGATGAAAAAACGGCGGGTTGATATTGACATTTCGTCAAGTACGACAGGCACAAAAGCAGAGAAGGCGCTCACGCATGAACGTGGAAGCGCCCTCGTAAAAACAACCACCCGAAATATCTAATTCTTCACTATAGCTGCAGGTCTCAATTCGAGCATGAAGTCGACCGAGATATTTCCGTTGCGCTGAACAACAACTTCACGAATTTTCTCATACGGAGGCTCGTAGTAGTATACCTTCGCCTTTTTGCCATCCAATTCGGTTCGAGTCACATTCACACCCTCGTGCCACATTTTGAGCTTGTACGTTCCGGGCGGAACATCCCTGAGTTCGAACTTTCCGACCGGATTCGAGAGCACATAGTACGGATGTTCGGTTGCGATAACGTATGCACTCATCCACGGGTGGCCCGCATCGCAAGTGGCGTGATATGCACCCGGCATAGCAAATTGTGAGGCCTTCACCGGAAAGCGAACACCTTTTATCGGTTGGGCTATATTGAATATCGTCCTGCCGCTGCCTTCATAGGTATGCACGTTGTGAAGAACCGCATCGCTGTTCACAATCTCCAACGGCGAACCCATCGGAAGCAGCAGCACGTGAGGAACATATTCGCATTTTCGCTGGTCGAGAATATATTTCCCGCCATAGAGGTGTTTCTTCCCTTCTGCAATCCCTACCAGCGAAATCACTGCGTTGGCAACGCCGTTGTTTTTTCCAACCACAAGGCGCGGCGACTTTTTCTTCGTCCCGCACCAATCGTTGTCTTTCGTGATGTCGAAATCCAGCTTCGGCAGACTTCCCTGCAATCGTACAACACCGGAGATCGTTCCCCCCTCCTTCACCACAATGGCTTTGTACGGTTGAGCAGCAAGGAGATTGACGGCAAATGCAACAATAGCTGTCAAAAGAATGGAGGCCCGTCGTTCAATGTTTCCTGCTTTCATGTCAGACATTGCTCCGGCTTACTAATGCTCAGTCCCTGCCGGCGGAATCGGGTCATGCACGGCGTTACGAATCGGCGGCAATGATTTGAGATATGCGAAGATCGCCTTCAAGTCTGCGTCGGTAAGCTTGGCAAAGTTCTCCCACGGCATCGGCGGAAGAATCGGGCGGCCTTCTCCCATTTGCTTGCCCGTACGTAACGTCTTGATGAACATCTCTTCAGTCCAGCTGCCGAGTCCTGTTTCGATATCGGGCGTGAGATTGCGGGCAAAACTGATGCCCCATGGACCGGCCCATGCTGCCAAGTGCCCGTTCGTGAGTGCCATCCACTTATCCGGAGCGAGAACGCCTTGTGGAACTTGCGGAATTGGTTCGTGTGCCGGTTGACCGGAGAGAAGCTTTGATTCGTCGAGCACAGGGCCATGCGGTCCCATTTTCTTGGGTGTATGACAATCATTGCATCCACCGAAATTTACAAGGTACTCACCTCGTTCAATCAGTTTCTTGTTCGTGGCAGACTTCTGTTGCGCCGGTGAAGGCGTCTGTGCCAGAGAAACGAACGCTATAACACACAGGACGACAGTGCGTGAGACTTTCATGGAATTCTCCATTTTGTTGTTGGAAAGGTAAATGACGGATTGGTCCGTCTTCTGTTCGATTGACCGTTGGGGTTGGCCCAGCTGCACACTGCCGAGCTTCCGGTACAGGAACGAAAGCGTTGCACCGAAACCCATGAGAAGAAGTCCAAAGATCGTGATTGCCAGAGGTACGTACTTGCCAAGCGACAGTGCATCCTCCTGAATTGGGGTGGGCAACATGGGAATAAGAACAATGAAAAGCAAGAGCCCGAAATACCCCCCCTTTGAAGTCCGGGAACCGGGCAAATGGCATCCTACAAGACTGAACAGAATTCCGCCTATTACACCGATTGAGGTCGAGAACACCAATGCCGCAATCGTCCCTTCGATGCTAAACGTCAGCGGCTGATGTGTGAAGAGTGCCAGCATGTGCATTGCAATGCGGCCGCCAATGCCGATGAAAATGAATGACGCAATAACGCCGCCGACAATCGCTGAACCCGTATGATGTATCCCTTTTAGCATTTGACAACCGCCTTCTTCCCTGCACGTTCTTTTGACACATTACTGCTGGAGAACGCCCTTGTGTTCTTGCGCGCATTCCGTTTCAATCCCAACTTCACTGAACGCCTGTTGTCGGGCGTTCGTTGAGCATCGGCTCCGCGCTGAAGGAGAGGTACGAGAGAAAAGATTGCAAACATGGTTTTTCCTATTGCGATGGCTTTGGACAACTTGATTTTCAGAGAACACACAGGGTGCCGAACCAACCGGGTCGGCTCCGCCGCAAGAACATCAGAACGAAAAGCCTACAGCTACCGGAAGATGCGACGAATTTGCATTCTGCGTGAAGATCAACATATATTTCACGTCAACAAACAACTTCGTCCTGTGACCCAACCCGAACTCAACACCCGCGCCGAAGTTCATTCCAAAATTCGTGTCGCTTGATGGAGACGGAATGGTAAGCAGTGTATTGCCTGCGGCTACTACCTTCAGTTCACTTTGACTCAGGATGTGAAGTCCGAAGCCGATCATACCGTACGGAGTAACGGATGAATGCGTCGGAATCTTACCGATGCCATTCAACGAAATGCCGATAATCGAGACATTTCCGCCTGTGACTTCAAAGTTGTTCGTCGGATTCCCGTTCGGATCGGTAACCCTGAATTGAGTCTTCAGCTTCGTCTTGTCCGAAGGAAATGAGCTGTAATCAAAATTCAACCGGGTCGTCAAGAAGCTCGCGATATTCAAGTCTGCATGTGCGCCGCCGCCAAACCCGATTCCGTAGAAGTCCTTCACTCCTTGTGGAAACGATGAGAATGTCAGTCCGCCGTGCGGGCCGCCGCTGAATGAGAACTGTGCCTGCGCTGCCGAAACCGTCGCAGTCACAAATGTCAGGATAACCAGGAGTTTCTTCATAGTGTGTACCTCATGTTTTGATGTTGATAAAGATAGTTGATTTGCCCCCGTTCTGTTACTACATCTCAATGTAGGTTAGACCACGTAGTACGACGCTGCCGCTCTGCATGCATCTTCATGTGGGTGTTACCAGCCCACCTTCACTTGAGCGAAATAGGATTTTTCGTCCGTGAACGTATCATGCGCAAAGGCGCCATCAATCTGCAGGAAGCGGAGCAGATTAAGCCCGAAGGTTTTGAGTCTTCCGCATACCGATTGCCTTTTCATCCTCTTTGTTCGAGGGAAGAGAAAGGGAAAACGTCTCCCCGTGAAAACGTACTAGGGCAGAACTTCTTTCCGGCTGCTATAGTAACCGCCGGTCTGTGCAAAGCCTGCAACTGCCAGGCAGAAATTTGTGAAAGAGAGAATACTGAGTTTCATAGCGCGTAAGGTATCCTTCAAAGTGGAACTCGTTGAATTCTACCGTGCATAATCCGAAGTCGGTGGATGCAGCGGCGATATCGTTGACCACGACAGCGTTGCCGAATGATTGCCGAGCGGGACAGAGTGCGAACCGCCAACAATCCTGTTCTGTGAATCAATGTGGAATCTGAGTCCAGTCATCACGATTATCAACGGCATATCGAAAATGAGATTATTGACGGCGGAGGTGTAGGTCACACCCGACAATCCGAAATTCAGATCCGCATGACCCGATGCGAGATCGATGAACGAACCGTGCATACCGAAGCCGACTTGCTGCGTGGGGGAAGTCAGAAGCGCAATGCTGCCTCCACCCGACCAGGTTTCCGTGCTGCCGCCGGGACTTGTATAGCTGCCGCTTGCGAAGTAGGTGGCACCGGAAGATTCGAGCAACGTTGCCAGCCTCATCTCAGCGACTCTGCGAACACCATCACAGAATCAACCGCGGCACGCCGTTGCTCGGCCGTAACCGTTCCACCTCCATCATTCCCGCCGCTGCCACCGTTGCCCGGATCGACAATGCTGTCCGAGCTCTTCGAACACCCCGCCACGAACAGTATCACTGGAATCAGACATGCTTGCACAAACAACCTGTACACGAGCTATCTCCTCTTTTAAGTTTGAAATGGGACGACGTGAAAGCCCGGGTACGGTCCCCCGCACCCGAACCGGAATCTATTTCAGCAACGTCAACTTCTTTGTCTGAACTGCATCACCAACCTGCAAGCGATAGACGTACGTGCCGCTTGCCAGATTACCTGCATCAAAGGGAATTGCATAGATGCCGTTGCCCAGCTCCTCATCGAGCAACGTCGCAACTTCCTGACCGAGGAGGGTGTACACCTTCAACGAGACTTTTCCCGATTGCGGAAGCTGGAAACCAATGGTCGTTGCCGGATTAAAGGGATTCGGGAAATTCTGATCGAGCCTGAACGTTGCGGCAACCCCATCTTTCTTCCGTTCGTCGACACTTGTCGGCGCAACGGGGTGGTAATCGACCTTCTTGATCCTTGTGGTACTGCCGTTTGTCACGTGAACGTAGTAGGCAATCTGCAGAACAGGAAACTTGGCGGAGGCACTGAACCATTCATACGACGTGATGGTCAAGGACGACGTCATGAGCGGAATGCCGTTGACAAATGTCGTATCGAAATTCTGGCGCACAAACTTGACGCGTGCCGCCTGCATTGATGCCCCGCCCGGCAGTACCAGCATTCCGTAGCTGTCGTTGATAACGTTCAGCGAGCCGGTTGTTCTCACCGAAAAGCCCTCGCCATTCATCACGCCTCTGAATTCATCGCTGTACTGGTCGTTGAAGTGCAACGGAGTTGACATTTGAAGTTCGGGATCATCGTACTGAATGATAAACTCCTCGCCGGCCGAACCGTAAAATGTGAGCTTGCTTGATGCGGTTGAAAAATACGCGTACGTGATGAAGCCGCCGTCATCAATTACACTGGCAAGGCTCGCATTCGGAAACTGTTGCACGTAAGGAGTTGCCGCGGCATTGACGTACCGAATTGTTTCGGGCAATGCACTTGACGTAAGCCCTGCAAAGTTCCAGGATTTGTTTGCGCCGGCGGTCCCTTCAAACACGCCCGCTGTATCCATCGGGTGTGCAATAAACACATCACCTGCGGAAGGCAACTTGTCGGGGCCGATGGAAATCTGGGAGGCAGCGTCTTCTGCCAGCCAACCGAACAGCACAAACAGCGCCACAACGGATGCAAATCTCATGGTGATTCCTTTCATAAGTGTGTTGATGATTGATATGGGATGATTTCAATCTAACCTGCAACAGCGGTCGGAACTACCGCATATCGATGCAGGAATTGTGAAAGGTGATACGGGACGGAGTATGCTCTGCTACCTACATGAGAATGTGGTAGATTGAAGCGTAAAGCGGAAAATGATCGGAAGAGAGTTGCAGAGAGCTGGGGTTACGCCAACGAACCGGATGTGGCGAGAGAAGATCCGTCGAGGTCAATACCAAAGTGTTCGTTCAATGCGACCTTGTATTCAAAGTCGGTAAGCTCACGCTCTGTCCGTTTGCCATTTGAGGCAAGAATGAGTCTGTTGTCGCTGAGCGTGATTCTTCCGTCCGGCATCGCAAGCGAGCAAATGCGTTTGCGGGTAAAATGAGAAAGCGGCGAAGTTTGATGATACGTACACATGCCGGAAAACTCGGAAAGCAACCGGGGCTTTTTGTTGAAGATATATTGCGGCTCATCCTTGCCTTCGGGCTTTCGCCGCCATAGGGTAACAGCCTCACCGTCATCACTAATCCGATATGCTATGCCCCCATGAACCTGATCAACGGCGCTGTTCATTCCGAGCGGCTCAAGAAACGAATCCCCAAACCCGACGTCTGCCAACCACGGCTCATCAAGATGCACAATCAACGTCAGATGATCGTATTCCGGACCCGGCCTCTCCTCCTGAAAGACTTGCGCCGAGCAAAGTGTCACATCAAACCCGATCTCGCGAAGAAGTCCGGCAAACAGTCCGTTCAACTCGTAGCAGAACCCGCCCCGATTCCTGTTGACAATCTTCTCAAAGAACCGACTCTCATCCAACAGGATCTCCGTTCCGGTATGAATGTCAAGATTCTCAAACGGCACGGACATCATGTGTGAACGGTGGAGATTCCGAAGTGTGTCGCTATTTGCTTTCAGGCTGCTGCTGAAGTTAATTCTGCGAAGGTAGGCGTCAACATCCATTCCCATCAACACTCCTCTTAGATCTCTCCCCGTAGTGACTTGCTGATTACTTCCGCCTTGGAGTTGACGTGGAGTTTTTTGTAGATGTTCTTGATGTGAAAGCGGATCGTGTCAATCGAGATACTCATACGATCTGCAAGCAGTTTGTAACTCAACCCATCCACCAATCCGATGACGATTTCTTTTTCTTTCGGCGTGAGGATGGATTCGGGCTGCGACTTCTCCGCTTGTAACGTTGCCGGAGAGTTGAAATGTTCCATTACCTTGCGTGCAATTTCGGGCGACATGACGGAGCCGCCTGTGCGTACAGTCTCAATAGCTTTTTTGATTTCCGCCAGCGGCGTATTCTTCACAAGATAGCCTGACGCCCCTGCCCGCAACGAATCGAAAATCTTCTGCCAATCGTTGTACACGGTGAGCATGATAATATCCGTTTCGGGATGATCTTCCTTGATCAATCGCATGCCGTCTATTCCCGACATACCCGGCAAGCCGATGTCGCTCAGGATCACTTCAGGAAATTCGACTTGCTTCGCCTTGTCAAGAAACTCCTCTACCGACTCTCCGGTCACTTCGCAGAGAAACTCTTTCTGATGGCTCAGATACTTCTGAATGCCTGTTCGTATGTCCTTGTCGTCTTCGACAATTCCGACTGTTATCATGAGGCTATACTACGAAAAATCAGTGAGTTGGATAACTACATGAGAATGTGGGGAAATACCCGAAACAATAAAGAAAACTCAGAGTTTCCGGACCTTGAGAACAACGCGCGTCCCCTCATCCTTCACAAAATCGATCGTACCACCAAGCCTCTCTGCACGCATCCTCATGTTCTTCGTCCCGTGTCCGCTCGGGCGTGCTGTACCTTCCCAACCTTTTCCATCATCTACAACAATCATCGAAAATCCGTCTGCATCATTCCGCAGAACAACGTTTACGTGTGAGGCGTCGGCATGTTTGGCGATGTTGTTGATGGTTTCTTTAAAGATAAGGTACAGATTTTCCCGAACATCAACAGGAATTTTCTTCTTCAGATCGAGACCCGAATGAGCAAAGCTGAAACCTATATCTTTTGCCGCAAGTGTGCTCGATGCGAAGCTCTTCATTTTGTCGAGCACGCTTTCGATCGTATCGTTGCGGGCGTCTATTGACCAGACGATATCACTCATTGATGTAACAAGCTCGCGGCTCATCGTGGCGATATTTGTGAGATAGTTCTCCCTTTCTTCAGGCTCAAATCCTTCCTGAATTAATTCGCTTTGCAAGGAGATTTTTGTAAGAGATGAGCCGATATCGTCATGCAAGTCGCTGGCAATACGCACACGCAGGCGCTCAATTTCCAAAAGTCTGTTCACACGATAGTTGTAGATTGCCGCACCCAACCCGGCGAGGAGTATAACAGCCGCAATTCTGAACCACCAGGTTTCCCAGTACGGCGGTTCAATCACAAGCCGCATAGACGTGCCCTCCTCATTCCAGACCCCATCACTGTTCGATCCGCGAACGCGGAACGTGTACAATCCCGGAGGAATGTGTGTATAGCTGGCGTATCGACGTGTCCCTGCGTGAGTCCATCCGGTATCAAGCCCCTCAAGCTTGTACGCGTATTCGTTTCTTTCGGGAAGCGAGTAGTCGAGTGCAACGAACTCGAACGAGAAGGTGTGCTCATCGTGCTTCAATGAAATGCCGGAAAGGTACATGATGGACCTTTCAAGCGGAAACGGCTTCTCGAACACTTTGAAGCTCGTTAGCACGACGGGAGGTTTGTATTCCTTGGGTTTAAGACTATCGGGGTGAAACGCCGTTACGCCCCCCTCGCCGCCGAAATACAGCATTCCCGAGGGACTCCGAAATGCCGACCCCGAGAGGAACACGTTGCCCAGAAGTCCGTCCTTCTCTTTTAGGTTCTTGAACACCTCAAGCTTCTTGTCGAACAGGGAAATCCCTTTGTCGGTGCCGAGCCAGAGATTTCCTTTTGCGTCAGCAATCACAGTCTTGACAAAATTGTCCGCAAGTCCGTCACGTACCGTGTACTGTTTATAGATCCCCGATTCGCTATCGAATCGCATCAGTCCCCCGCCGACTCCGCCCAACCAGAAAACTCCTTCTTCATCCTGGGTGATTGCGTACACGCCGTGAACCGGAAGACTTGTCGGGTCGTCCTCGTTGTGTCGAAAAGAAGTGAATGCATTTGTCTTCTTGTCAATCATGCTCACGCCGCCGCTGAACGATCCGGCCCAGATTCTTCCCGCCCGATCCTCATACAATGTCCAGATTTCACCGGGGATGAGCGAATTCGGATTACCAGGTTCGTGCTTATATTCACTCACGGCTCCATTCTTCGGGTTGTACCTTAAGAGACTCGGCGCGAACGTACCTGCCCACAACTCTCCATCGTTGTCAATCAACAGGCATTTTATTGTGGGGTAGGCGGCTCGCCGCAAGAATTTGTTCAACTCATGTTGCCTGAAGTGTTTCGTTGTACGATCATATCGCTCAATGCCGAGGTTCGTCGCAATCCACATGTCGCCCGAACGATCTTCGGCAAACGAGTAGATCTCCGGCCCACGCAAGCCCCCGGGCTTTGAAGGATTCGGCGGGAATTCTCTCATCACGCCCGACTGCTTTTCGTAGATGCGAATCCCCGTTCCGAACATTCCCGTCCAGACGTTGCCAAACGAATCCTCACGAATGGCAAACACGCCACGGTTAGCCGGATAGTGTGCATACTGATCCCGGCGTCTGTCGTACTTGTTCAGCCCCACGCGGTATGTTCCGATCCACAGCACATCCGATCGATCCTGAATGATGCACGTAATTCTATCGTCATTCAGCGAACGGGGGTTTGCGGCGTCATGAAGGTGCTGTGAGAACCGCCCGGACGACGGATCGTATCGGAACAATCCATCCCTGAAGGTGCCCACCCACACAATTCCCTTGTCGTCAACATACACGGTGTTGACGAATACCTCTGTTCCAAGATCAGGGCCTTTTGACGTTTTCTGTCTGAAGGGAATGAAGCTTCCGGTCCGCCTTTCGAGCCGCAACAATCCTGAAAAGGTCGCTGCCCAGACTGTGCCTTCGGCATCTACCGCAACATCGTGCACATCGTTATGGCCCGGCTTGAACGGCGGAACGTTGAGCTGAAACCTCCGAACCTTTTCGTTTCGCTTATCGAACAGGTTCAGCCCGTTCGACGAGGAAATCCATATGAAGTCGTTTCCTTCCAGACAAAGCGTGCGGATTGCGTTCATACTTAGCGTAGATGAATCCGCCGTGTCATGTGTGAAGAAGCGGCTTTCAAACGTCTTCGTGTTGAATTTGCACAAACCCGCATTTGTAGCAATCCACAACGTGCTATCGCCTTCCGGCTTAATGTGGCCGAGACTCAGCCGGTAGTCGATCTTGATTTCGGGCGGAACGACAATCTTATGACGAACAAACGAATCAGTGTCGGGGTCGTAACAGTGAAGAATGTCGGTTTCGGTTGAAACCCAGAGATTCCCGTCAGGGGTCACACTCAATCCGGTACACAATCCTCTACTGAGTGTTGTTGAATCCTTCGGGTCGGCACGATACACAACAAATGTGTAGCCGTCGTAACGATTCAATCCATCTTCCGTGCCGATCCAGAGAAACCCCTGCTTATCCTGTACAATATGAAATGGCGTAAGGCTCGACAGACCGTGTTCAACTGTGAGGTGATCGAATTTCATTTGACGGGTTTGGCCGACTGCGGCAACAATCGGAATGAAGAAAAAGCAGAAAAGGAAGGGCTTGAAGCCTTTCGGGATTGCATGATACGCTATTCTCCGGTACTGAATCATCTCCATTCAAAACACTGTCAAAGTCTTCTCATTGTGAGCATAACTCTCGTCCCCTCATCTTTCACAAATTCGATTGTGCCGCCGAGGCGTTCGGCACGCATCTTCATGTTTTTTGTGCCGTGACCGCTGGGACGCTCCACTCCTTCCCACCCCTTCCCGTTATCGACAATCAGCATTGAACATTTGTCCGAATCATTCCGCAGAACAACATTGACGCTGTTTGCATTCGCGTGCTTTGCGACATTGTTGATTGCTTCTTTGAAGATGAGGTAGATGTTCTCACGAACGTCAACCGAGAGTTTCTTCTTCACTTCGAATCCCGAATGGGAAATAGAGAAGCCGATATCTTTTGCAGACAACGTACTGAGTCCGAAACTTCTCATCTTATCGAGAAGGTTTTCGATAGTGTCATTGCGTGCGTCAATAGACCAGACGATGTCGCTCATGGACGTAACCAACTCGCGGCTCATCGAAGCGATGTTCTGCAGATAGTTCTCACGTTCTTCGGGTTCAAACCCTTCCTGAATAAGCTCGCTCTGCAGGGAGATTTTTGTAAGGGAAGAGCCGATATCATCGTGCAGGTCGCTGGCAATGCGGACGCGAAGACGCTCGATTTCGAGAAGGCGGTTTACACGATAATTGTATGCGGCCACCCCTATCCCGAACAGCGCAAGCACAGCGCCGGCGCGGAACCACCACGTTCCCCAGAAAGGAGGGGTAATGATGATGTGCGTTGAGGCACCCTCAAAATTCCAAATCCCGTCGCTGTTCGTTCCGATCACTCTGAACGTGTATTCGCCGGGAGGCAAATGCGAGTATCCGGCAAATCTCCGCGTACCGACGTACATCCATTCAGGGTCAATCCCATCGAGCCTGTACGCAAATTGGTTCTTTTCGGGTAAAGAAAAGTCGAGAGAGACGAATTCGAACGAGAGTGAATTCTGGTCGTGCTCCAACTTAATCCGGGGAGTTTGCATGATTGAATGCTCGAGAGGATGGGGTTTCCCGAACACGTGAAAGCTGGTGACGACAACGGGAGGTTTGTAGGAACTTCTCTTGAGACTATCGGGGTAGAAAGCCGTGACGCCGTTTATTCCCCCGAAATAGAAACGCCCATCACGATTCTTGAAAGCTGCACCGGAAAGAAGAACATTGCTGTGCAGCCCGTCTTTTTCCTTGTAATACTCAAACTGCCCGGACGCAACATCGAGAAACGTTATGCCTTTGTCGGTACCCATCCACGGATTCCCCTTTGAATCAAAGAGAATCGTCTTCACAAAATTGTCCGACAGGCCGTTCAGATCGTTATATTGGACACACAGGCCTGTCTCGGGATCGAGCTTGGTTGCACCTGTGGCAAACTGTCCCACCCACAGATTTCCTGTGTTATCTTCCCGTACAGTGTACAGTGCATCCCCGCCCAGTGTTGTTGTATCTTCCGCTTTCGTCATGTATCGCCGCGTGAATCTATTGCTTGCCTTATCGAATAGCGTTAATCCGCCGCCAAACGTCGCCACCCAGATTCTTCCTTTCGAGTCCTGAAACAGCGACCAGACTCCGTTGTTGGCGAGCGATGTGGAATCGTCAGGGTGATGGACATACGCCGTGAATGTTTCTGTTTGCCGGTTGAAACGAAACATCCCGTGTGTAACTGAGCCTGCCCACAGATCTCCATCACGATCAATCATCAATGATTTGATGTTGTGTTCTTCAGCTCTTTGAGAAGGAGGGGCAACCCGATAGTTTCGAAAAATGCCGGTGGCCCGGTCGTAACGGCTCAGGCCGATGTTCGTTCCAATCCACATATCTCCGTTGGATTCTTCGCACAATGAATAGACGCTGTTGGTACGAGGCAACCGGGGCGGATTTCCACCGGAGAAAAATTGCTCGGGAATTCCTCTCCCCCCCTTGTAGCGGAACAAACCCTCTCCGCTCGTCCCGACCCACAGATCACCGAAGGAGTCTTCCCATATCGCATATACTGCTTCGGCTGTGGGATAATGCGCAAACTGATCCTCGCGACGGTTGTATTTGTTGAGTCCGGCACGGTAATTCCCCACCCACAACACACCCGATCGATCCTGGTAAATGCACGTAACGCGATTATTCAATAATGAGCGCGGATTTTTCGGGTTGCTGAGAAACTGAACGAACTTGCCTTGGTTCGCGTCGTATTTTATCAATCCCTCATTAAACGTCCCGAACCAGAGTACTCCCCCCGCATCAACAAACATTGGCACGATGAACAAGTCTCCCGGTGCATACTGCTGTCCTTCGACCCGTAGCTTCACCGGCTGAAACTCGTCTGTCGTGGGATTGTACTGCATCAAACCGGCGGCGGCCCCGGCCCATATAGTTCCGGTACTGTCGATCACAATGGAGTTGATGGTATTGCGACTGTGAGGCGAACTCGGGTAGCGAGACTGCGGGAAATAACTCTTGAACGTCGCAGTTTGCTTGTTGAAGCGGTGAATTCCGTTGTTCGACCCGATCCAGAGATTGCCCGACCGATCATCGATAAGGCAGGTCATCACATTGCTCCAAAACGCCTGGCTATCCGGCACGGCAAGACGAAACGCCAGCAATTCTCCAGTAGGCGGATGGAAAAGCCGCAAACCGTGATTCGTCGCAATCCAGATTCCGTCGTCGGTTTCGTCGGGAACAATTGCCCCGGATACCATGAAGAAATCTTTCGGCACAAGGCTGTCTTTCAGGCTATACCGCACAAACGAATCGGAGTTCGGATTGTATCTCATAAGCATGTGACTTGACGCCGTCAGCCACAGTGTGCCCCGCCTGTCAACTGCCGTGCCTGTAACAGTATTGCTTGAGATTGAAGTAGAGTCCTGCGGCCTGTGTTTATACACAGTGAAGGTATGGCCATCGTAGCGGTTCAGGCCATCTTCGGTTCCGATCCACAAGAAGCCGAATTTATCCTGAATAATGTTGAAGGGAGTAAAATTGGAAAGACCCTGCTCAACCGAAATATGGTCGAACCGCATAGGGTTCGTTTGAGAGAAGGATAGATACGTGAAGCACAGCAACGAAAGAAGGAGGCCGCCCGTCCGGAGATGTATCGTACTCACAATAACGGAGT